>JANLUE010001175.1:0-3478 GCA_031363325.1 Gemmataceae bacterium | reverse complement strand
CCGACGACTTCGCCGACCCCCAGACGCCGCGCGAACGCCGGGCCAAACAACGCATCGAGCGGGTCCGCAATCAGGCGAGCAAACTCGTCGATGTCTCGAACGAATTCCTGCGCTTCGTGCGGACCCAGGAACTCCGGGCCGAGCCGACGCCGCTCGAAGACGTGATCGCCGAGATCGTCGACTTCTTCACGCCAACGGCGGATGCCGCGAACATTCACATCGCGGTTTACACGGCCGCCGGTCTGCCGGCCGTTCCGCTCGATCGCGAACTCTTCAAGCAAGCCCTGTTGAACTTGATCCTGAACGCCGAGCAAGCGATGCCCGAGGGGGGCCAAATCGTCTTGCAGACTCGGGCGGAAGGCGAGTGGGCCTGCCTGGATGTGATCGATTCGGGAACGGGCATCGACCCGGACACGATGAAGAAACTGTTCCGCCCCTTTCACACGACCAAGCCCGGCGGCACGGGCCTGGGCTTGCCGCTAACGCGAAAGATCGTCCGCGCCCACGGCGGCGACATCGAAGTGCAAAGCGAACCGGGCCGGGGCACCAAGTTCACGATCCGATTGCCGATGGCCAATTGAGCCAGGTGGTCCGGGCCCGTACGACCCGCGAGCGCGATCCAACCGGCAAATTCGGACGACTCCCGTCGCTCGCCAACCAATCTTCAAAAAATGATGTCCGCATTATCCGAACGCCTCCGCTTGGAAGGGTAGACGCCTTCGCCCCGAAGTGATCCTTCCCTTTCAGCTTCAACCGTCGCCTCCGCCCACCTCGCCCACCGCTCGATCCCTGCCGTGCCCGCGGCAGGGATTTTTTCTTGGGATTCTCACTTCTGACGCGCGACTTCTCTCGCGTTTCCCCCGCCTGGGAAACCGACGCCGAAAGGACTTGCGTCCAGCCGACTTTTCGCCAATTTTTCACCGCCGCCATCTGGCCGCAACCGGGTTCGACGCCAGAATACGACAACGCGCGAACTTCCGCGATGGGACGAACTCGCATCGGTCGTTGTCCCAATCGCCCTCTCGCGGTTAGCTTGGCGTGCCTTGCGGAGCAATGGAATGAAGGGCCCGGAATCGGCCATGATCGAGACCCACGAGTTGCACGCGACGGTGCGTGGGCTCGCGGTGGCGTCCTTCGGCATGAGCTTTTTCGCCCTTCTCACCTTCTGGTGGATTCCCTTCGGCTTCCTGTTGTCCGGAGTCGCCTCGACGATCGCGGTCACGAGTATCGCCCTCGGCGTGCGAACGGTCGGCCGGGGCCTGTACTATCCGCTCGCGGCCATCGCGATCTCGGGGACAGCCGCGACGGCCGCCCTCCTGACTACCAAGCTTTCGCATCTGTTCTTCGTGGAGTTCTGAGCCCCTGGGGTGTTCGCTGGCCCGCGACTCGCCTCGACTGGAAGGACGCTTTCCGATGGCCCAGTTATTCCATCGCTCGATGAACTCGGTGGCCCGCATCACGGTCTTCGGGCTGCCGTTGATCTTCATGGGCTCCGTTCTCGGTGGAACCGTCCTCTATCGCTCGGGCTACATGACGGGTCAGGGCGAGATCATCGATCAACCCGTGCCGTTTTCGCACAAGCACCACGTTGGCGAGCTTGGGATCGATTGCCGCTATTGCCACACGTCCGTCGAAACGAGTGCCTTCGCCGGCATCCCCCCGACCAAGACGTGCATGAACTGCCACCAACAGATCTGGACCGGCTCGGAGATGTTGGGCTTCGTCCGCGACAGCTACAAGCAGAACCAGTCGATCCCCTGGGAACGCGTTCACAACCTGCCGGACTACGTGTATTTCAATCACTCGATCCACGTGGCCAAGGGCGTGGCGTGTCAGTCGTGTCATGGCGACATCGACAAGATGCACCTGACCCGACAGTCGAAGTCGCTGCTCATGGAGTGGTGCATCAAGTGCCACCGCAACCCGGAGCCGAACTTGCGGCCGAAGGACGAGGTGACCTCGATGACCTGGAAGCCGGAACAGACCAAGAAGGCCGACGGGACGCCGTACACGCAAGCGGAACTGGGTGCGGACCTAAAGAAGGCCCACAACGTGCGCGACCCGCACACGCTGACCAGTTGTTCGATGTGCCACCGCTAACCGAGGGAACGAGGACCCCATGGGCCTGAAGACCGACGTATCGACGCCGGCCCCCGAGAGCGAGGGCGTGGGCGAACTCTGGCGAGGGCTCGAGGAACTGACCGGCGCGCCGGCCTTCCTCGACATGCTCCACCGCGAATTCCCGGAAGACGCGACCGCCTGGGCCGACCCCGTTTCCCGGCGCACGTTCCTGACGCTCGCGGGTGCCTCGGCCGGGTTGGCCGGCATCGGTTGTTCGCCCCGGCCCGCCTCGCGCGAGAAGATCTTCGCCTACGTCCACAAGCCGGAGCAAATCACCCCTGGTCTGCCGCTCTTCTTCGCCACCGGGTTCACGCTCAACGGGACGACGGTCGGGGTCATCGCCAAGAGCCGCGAAGGTCGACCGATCAAGCTCGAAGGCAACCCGGACCATCCGTCCAGTGTCGGGGCGATCGACGCGATCACGCAAGCTTCGCTCCTCAATCTGTACGACCCGGATCGGTCGCGGTCGCCACTCAAGCGCGGCGTCGGGACGACGTTCTCGAACGCCGTCAACGAACTCCGCCAGACGCTCGAAAAGCTCAAGGCCGGTGGCAAGACGATTCGCCTTCTGACCGAGACGGTGAATTCGCCGACGCTTAAGGTCGTCATCGACGAGTTCCTGAAGCAGTTCCCGACCGCCAAGTGGATCCAGCACGAATCGATTAGCAAGGACAACGTTCGCGAAGGCGCGAAGCTGGCGTTCGGCGAAGTCGTCAACCCGATCTACGATTTCTCCAAGGCGATGCGGGTGTTCTCGCTCGAAAGCGACTTCACCAACTCAATCCCCCGCTACGCCAAGGACTTCAACCGCAACCGCAACACGCACTTGCGCGGCGACAAGGTGCCGACCGCCGATCAAATGAATCGGCTCTACGTCGTCGAGTCGATGCTCACGCCGACCGGCTCCGTGGCCGACCATCGGTTGCCCGTCCGGTCGGTCGACGTCGAGTTGGTCGCCCGGGCGCTCGCTAAGGAATTGGGCGTCTCGGCGGGCGAAGTGTCGGCCCCGGAAGCCATTCAGAAGTGGGTCGGGCCGGCCGCGAAGGACCTGCTCGCCAACAAGGGCAAGTGCGTCGTACTGGCGGGCGATCATCAGCCGCCGGCCGTCCACGCCATCTGCCACGCGATTAACGCGTTTCTCGAAAATGTCGGCAAGACGGTCTCGTACACCGCCCCGGTCGAAGAGAACGCGACCAATCAGTCGGCCGAGTTCGCGGAACTGTTGTCCGAGATGAGCGGCAAGAAAGTCGATTGCCTGTTCATTCTCGGCTCGAACCCGGCCTTCACGTCGGCCGCCGACGTGGACTTCAAGTCCGCCCTCGCCAAGGTCGGCCTCAAGATTCACCTCGGCACGCAC
>JANLUE010000103.1:0-3354 GCA_031363325.1 Gemmataceae bacterium | reverse complement strand
TTCCGCCTTGTAGCCGGAGCCATGGCGCTTGAGGACATCTCGATTCAGCCGGCTGCCGTGGATGTTGCAGGTGAAGACCGTGTTGCGGTACTCTTCCGGGAAGTTGTCGCCGAGATAGACCATGCAGCCGGAATGGGCGTGCCCGCCGCCGGCGTCCGAGTGTTCGGGCTTGTTGCCGCGCGAGGTCGTCCAGTCGCCGCCGGCCCAGTGGATGTAGTCCGCACAACTACTCATCAGGCCGTACGAGTGTGGATTGATGTCCTGGCCGTACATGCGGTCGTAGTGCCCGCCGGGGACGACGTGGAACAGGTGTTTGATCACACAATTCGTAATGAAGATCTCACCGTCCTGATCGAAGTCCATCCCGAACGGGTTGGTCGTCCCGTGGGCGACGGCCTCGAATTTCTTTCGGGTGGGATGATATCGCCACACGCCGCAATTCATCTCGACGCGTTCCTTGTCGGGTACGCCGGGTGCACCGACCTTCGCCTTCGCCTGGATGCCATTGAGACCGTAGAGCCAGCCGTCCGGGCCCCAGGTCAAGCTGTTGAAGATGTTGTGCTTCGTGTCCTTGATGTTCCAACCATCGAGCACGATTTGCGGTTCGCCCTTCGGGGTCGGCTTGTCCGCATTGAAATCGCACGGAATGAAGATCAAGTTTGGCGACGAACATAACCAGATGCCGCCGAACCCAAGTTCAATGCCACTCAGGTTCGCTCCGTTGTTGATCACGACTTGCCGTACATCGTGTTTGCCGTCGCCGTCCGTGTCCTCGAACATCGTGACGCGGTCGCTGCCTTTGCCGTCGTGCCGCCACTTCGGGTACGACAGGCACTCGACGACCCACATGCGGCCGCGGTCGTCGAACGTGAACGCGATTGGCTGAACCACGTCGGGCTCGCCGGCGAACAGGGTCGCCTTGAACCCCGGGGGGAGGGTCATCTTGCCAGGCGCCTCGGCGGCCGGGACCGGCTTGTCCTGGGCGGACGCGGTTAACGCGAATAGCAAAAACGCGGCGAGAATGCGGTAGTTCATGGCGGAGAGATTCGAGGTTGGGGGGCTTGGGGGGCGGGGATTACGATACGAATTGGACCGGGAGGTTCTGCGCACGGGGCGAAGCGCGCCGCGAGCGTGACAATCGGAGTCTTGCCCCCACAAAAACGCCCGGAACTTCGGTGCTTGGTGCCAGCGAGCGCGGCGAACAAGCGACTCCTGGACTGGGAAAGGTTCAACGCTGGTTGGATGCGCTCACGGCCAAACGGAATGCTTCGAGATCGGCGCACGTGACTGCTTCACCAGTCATCTCACGGCATTCTCGCAGAAGCGGCTCCGGCTCACCAATGAATTTGGCCAGCGGTGTCAGGCCGGCGAACTTCTGGCGGGTCAAGCCGCTCCCGGATATTGTTTCACTACCCCCGGAGTCTCAACATGTCGAAGTCAGCGGAACGCACTTACAACGAAGTCGAAATCGCCGCCAAGATCGCGGAGCTTGGGCTCGCGGGCTGGTATCTCGAAGATGGGTGGCTCCGTCGCAAGTACAACACGGACGGTTGGCCGCAAACCTTGATGGCCGTCAACACGATCGGCTATCTCTGCGAGGCGGGGTATCATCACGCCGATCTGGCCGTCACCTACGCCAAGATTTGGGTGAAGCTTCAGACCCATTCGGCCGGCGGGATCACGGACAAAGACTTCGAAATGGCTCGCAAGATCGAGGACACCGTGCTCTGGCGGCCGGCCGGCGGGGCGCTCGGCACCGGGCATCCCAACAAATTCGTCTTCAGCAAATCCTGACCCGGAACACCAGATGAAAACTCTCCTCCCGTTGGCTGCGCTCCTGTGTTCGATCGCGGCCACTCGTGCCGATGGCTTCGCCTGGAAGGACGCGGACGGTGAACACCCGATCTTGATGTTCGACGGCAAGCCGGTCCTCGAATACGTCCGCCCAACGTTCGACCCGAAGGCCACGCCCGAGAAAAAGACCCCGATCGCCAACCCGACGATCAAGCCGTTTCATCATCTGTACGACGAGACGGGAACGGTTCGATTGACGAACGGCCCCGAGGGGCAATATCCGCACCATCGCGGTCTCTATTTCGGGTTCAACAATATCTCATTCGTCGGCCAGAAGGCCGACGTGTGGCATTGCAACAACGGCGAGTCGCAACGACATGTGGCCGTGTTGAACCACACCGCCGGGCCGAATTCAGGTGGTCATCAATTGAAGATCACGTGGCATGGCAAGGATGGCCAGGTGTTTGCAACCGAAGAACGCGGCCTAACAGTAATGGCCGGCAAGGGCGGCCGCCTGATTCAGTTCACATCCCGCCTAACGACGACCCTCGACGCGGTCCGACTCGATGGCGACCCCCAACATGCTGGCTTCCACTTCCGCGCGAACGTCGATGTCGAGAAGACCAAAGACCAAACGTACTTCCTCCGCCCGGATCGCAAGGGCGAGCCCGGCAAGGAAGCGAACTGGGAGAAGGGCAAGGGCGGGCCGGTCAATCGCCCCTGGACCGCCATGAGCTTCGTGGTCGGCGACAAGCGTTACACGGCCGTCTACCTCGACCATCCCGACAACCCCAAAGAAGCCCGCCAGAGCGAGCGCACCTACGGCCGACTCGGCACCTATTTCGAGTACGACCTAACCAAGGCCAAGCCGCTGGAAGTGAAATATCGCCTGTGGATGCAAGCCGGGGAGGTCTCGGCGGATGAATGTGCGACTTTGAGCAAGGCGTTCGTCGAGGGGAAGGGCGGGAAGTGACGGCTCAGTCGCGATAGAATGAATTTGGAGGGCAAATCATGCCAGTACTGACAATTGCTGAAGTCCAAATGCGACTGCCGCAAATCATTGATGAGCTTCACCCCGGCGAAGAGGTCGTGATCACACGGGGCGATCGACCGGTCGCCACGCTCAAGACGCCCGGTGCGACCAAGCCGACCCCCGTCTTCGGATCGTGCAAAGGGATGCTGACAATCCTCGCCGAGGACGACGACCATCTGAAAGACTTCGGCGAGTACATGCCATGAACGTACTTCTCGATACACACGCATTTCTATGGTTCGTCCTCGGTGATTCGCAATTGAGCCTGACCGCTCGCGCCATCATTGTTGACCCCGCCAATGCCATACGAATCAGCCCGGCGTGTTTTTGGGAAACTGCAATCAAAGAAAGCGTCAAGAAGTACGCTTTGTCCGCACCCCACGACCTTTTCTTTGAGACCGCGCTGCGAGTCAATGGGTTCGGCGTGCTTCCGATCGACCCCAAGCACACGGCCATCGTGGCAGCACTTCCCTTTCATCACAAGGACCCATTCGATCGCTTGCTCATCGCACAGGCGCTCGCCGAAC
>JANLUE010001112.1:0-1776 GCA_031363325.1 Gemmataceae bacterium | reverse complement strand
ACGATGTACGGCAAGCGATCAGGCACCATGTCCGCTTCCGCTTCGTCCTGCGGCTTGACGCGCTTCAAGACTTCGGCTCGGCCGAGTTCGTTGAAGCCGGCGATGTTCCGTACGCGGGCTCGACGCATCAGGTCGTAGCGTTCCTCCATCTTGTCGACGCCCCAGGCCAGGATCGCTTCGGCCTTCGAGTTATCGGTCACGACCGGGTGCATCAAGTGTGGCAGCTTGCCGTACTCCGCGAGCTCGACTTGCTTGGGGTCGATCATCAAGAGCCGACATTCTTCCGGCGTCCGCGTGAGCAGCAAACTCAGGATGATCGAGTTCAAGCAAACCGACTTGCCCGTGCCGGTTCGGCCGGCGATGAGCAAGTGCGGCATGTCGGCCAGGTCGTGAACGAGCGGATGACCCTCGCTGTCCTTGCCGAGCAACAGGGGCAGCTTCGCCTTGGCGACCTTCGGCCCAGCCGCCAGAATCAGTTCCTTCAAACGTACGACGGCCCGATGTTCGTTCGGCACCTCGATGCCGACCGTGTTGCGGCCGGGCAACGGCGCGACGATCCGAACGCTCGGCACCTTCAGGTTGAGCGCGAGGTCTTCGGAAAGCGACGTGACGCGTGAAACCCGCAGGCCGGTCTCGAGCGCGATCTCGTATTGCGTGACGACCGGGCCGGTGTGAATTCCAACGACCTTCACCTTCAACCCAAAGTCGCCGAACGTTTTCTCCAGGAGCGAAGCGATATCGCGCAAGTGCTTTTCGTCTTCGGCCTTCGCGGGAGCCGGTTCGTCGAGCAATTTGAGCGGGGGCAGTTCCCAGCCGGCGAGCCGGGGTCGAGCGGGAGCGTGCGACTCGCTCGGCGTGGGGGACCGCGAGATGAATACCGTCTCGGTCGTGGTCGGGCCCTGGTCGTCGACCGGTTCCGGTCGCGGCTTGCGAACGGCCACGTGGGTCGGCCCGAGGAGAACGACGTTGCGCGTGTCCGGCTTGCGGCCGAAGATCGCGGCCAGCGATCCTTGCACGAAACGGCCGACGCCGCGAATCGACCGGACCAAGGCCATCACGAGATGATCGGCCGCGAGCAACACCCCGAGGGCGATCGCCGCGATCAAAACGAGCAAGGTACCGGTCGGCGTGAAGTGCGCTTCGAGCCAGCGGGCCGTCAACGCGCCGATCGAACCCCCCGGCCCCGCGAGCGGGCTTGGCACCTGGGGCATGCCATCCGCGATCAGGCACGCGCTGGCCGTCAAAAACGCCCAGCCGAGCGAACGCATCGACCAAGTGAACCAGCCAGACCCGCGTAGCATCGAGATTGCGACAACGAGCCATCCCGTGAGGAACACGTACACGCCGGCCCCGAGCGGTTCGTCAAGTTCGCCCCGAAGTCGATCGCCAACGTCGCCGAACGGTTGAGGATAAAACCCCCAGAGGGTGGGGCGATCGACCGGCGGCTCGGCGCCGACACTGATCGCGGCCAACACGCCGGCGAGCAGAATCGTCGCGGCGAAGAAGGGGAGTCCATCCCGGCGGCGATCGATCATCGGGAATCGCTCCAGCGCACGCACGGGGACTACACTCGTTTTACCCGGACCGCCTCGCTTCGTTGCCCCGCGCAGGTGACCGTTTGATCGAATCGGTAGGGTCGCCGATCGTGCGACCGGCACCATCCGCAAAGTGAACCGATATGTTGCACGTGGCCCTGTGGGAACCGGAGATTCCGCCGAACACCGGCAACGTGGCCCGGCTGTGTGCGGCCGCCGGGGCGACGTTGCATCTCGTCGG
>JANLUE010001081.1:0-4796 GCA_031363325.1 Gemmataceae bacterium | reverse complement strand
CGCGTCGCGTTCGCCGTCGCCGTGCCACGGCGTTTCGCCCGGCGCTCGAAACAACAACACGGCCCAATCGGTGGGGACGGCGAATCGACCAACCAAGGGCGAAACCGCTTCGCCGGGAAGCTTTCCGCCTTCGACGATCAGCCCGCCCGTCGCGAAGCCGTGCACGCCGATCGCCGAACGTTCTCCCCGACCGACGTGTCGGGCCAACTCGGTCGCGTCCCAGTCGTGTCCCCACTCGACGGCCATCGCTCGGGCGACCGCGAGCCCGAGTTGCGTGCCGGTCCCGAGTCCGGCATGTTCCTCCGGGGCCGAATCCACTTCAATGTGGAACGGCCGACGTTCGATGTAATGGTCCGCGTATCGGCAGGCGAAGTCGTGCGCTCGCTCGGCAAGCGGGCCCGATGCCGACCAACTCGTCGCTCGCGTGGCCGACACAACGAGCCCCGGCCGATCGACCATCAAGCCGACGCCGCCGAAGTGTCGAACGGGCTGACCCGACTCGCCATCGACGCCCGGCCAGCGCTCGTGGTCGTTCGACGGAATCGCCAACAGGCCGAAGTGCAATCGACTCGGAGCGGTGACGCGCGTCATGCGACACCTGCCGTTTCAATGTACGCGCGGAGAAAGGCGAACGCTTCCTGCTCGGCCGGCCCGCCGGTCTTTTCGACGAGGATTTTCAGTCGGTCGAAGTCCGCTCGAATCTCGGCAATCGGAATCAGGTGCAGGCGCGTGGCCAGGATCGCGGCTTCAACGACCGCGTGCTTCGCTCGATTCAGCCCGAAGAATTCCCGAAGCGTCGCGCGATGGACGACCGCCACTTCGATTCGCACGCGTTCGCCCGATTCGTCGATCGAGCGAACCTCGAACTCGTAGTAGCGGCAGGCCGACATGAGCACGAAGCCGGGTACGCGTTCGGCCGGCCGATAGTCCTGCGGCCCGGCCTGGCCAACCGCCGCTTTCGCCAAAAGAAGGACGTCGTCCGTAACGTGCAAGACGCCGTGGCCGCGCGCTTTCAAGTTCTGGAACGTTTGCGAAGTTGGAAAGGGCCGCAGCAGAAAGCCCGACCAATCGGCCGCGACGCGTGGCCCCATCGGGGCCAAATGCGGTTCGCCGGCCGGGCCGATTGTCGTGACGAGGCCTTCCAGAATCATTGGGAAAGCCATACGGATTGGCTCGCCGGCGGCGAGTTGGTCGGCCGGAGACCTTGCCCACCCGGACCGGCCCGAACGGTCGCCGGAACCCGAAGTGTCACGACCGGCCGAATTCCCTTTGCAACACTACCCATTCATTCGCTATCATTACATTTCCGTATCTCCCTTCCGATCCGCGCCGTGTTCTAGCGGAGGCCGCGATGGCCACGACCACTGGGTTCAAGGTTCAGTGCCCGAGCTGCGAGACGATGGTCTCGATTAAAAACGATTCGCTCGTTGGCAAAAAGATCGACTGTCCGAAATGCAAGTACCGCTTCGTGGTCGAGGCTCCGGCCGACGCCGAAGAAGTCGGCGCTGCCCGGGGCAAAGCGTCCCAGGGCGGCGGGATTGCCGTGGCCAAGAAGTCGCCGGCCCGCAATCGGCTCGACGACGATGAGGAAGCCCCGAAGAAATCGAAGAAGGGCGGCTCCACGCTCATCATCGGTTTGGTCGTCGCGGGCCTGGCGCTCGTGATTGCCGGGGCCGGGGCCTATTTCGCTGGCCTCTTCGACGGCGACTCGAAGCCAACCGGTTCCTCCGGGCAGAACGTGGCCAAGGGTGGCAACACCACCACGCCCCCCTCGGGCGGGCAGAATCCGGGGACGACTCCGCCAGTCGGCCCAGCCAATGGCGGAACCGATACGGCCTCGACCAACCCTGGCGGCGGAACGCCCGTCGCCACGAATCAAGGTGGCGGCGGGAACGTGGACCTCGGGCCGGGAACCAGTCGCGACGCGACGAACCTTCTCCCCTACGAAGCCCAGTGGGTCATCAACGCCGATGTGACACAAGCACTCGGCACGCGGGCCGGCACAGTGCTGTTCGATGCCGCCAAACCGACGAGCGAAGTCGTCAAGCAAGGACTCGGCTTCCCGGTGACGAACATCGAACGCGTGGTGGCCTCGGGAGGCGGCGATGGTGCCTGGACGTTCAACGTCATCAAGACGAAGGCCGCGTTCGATCCAGCCACCGTCAAGAAGGCCCTCGATGTCACTGACCCGACCGCGACGATCAAGAATCGCAGCTATTACCTCGTGAAAGACAACGAGGTGTTCAACATGGTCGGCAACTATTTCGCGACCAAGTTGAGCGATCTGAAGTTCAAACTCGAAGGCCCGGTCGGCCCGCGAAAATTGACCGTCTGCCTTCTGACCACGAGCTTGATGGTCGTGGCCGACGAAGTTCAGATGATCAAGTTCCTGGAAGCCGACGCCCAGCCGGACTTCAAGTCGAAACTCGTGACTTCGGGCGAAGGGGCTGGAACTCCGGGCGGTGGAATGGGTGGCTTCCCCGGCGGTGGCATGGGCGGCTTCCCCGGTGGGCCGATGGGCCCTCCCGGTGGAATGGCTGGCGGCTTCCCCGGTGGTCCGATGGGGCCTCCCGGTGGAATGGCTGGCGGCTTCCCTGGCGGGCCGATGCGGCCCGGTGGCGCGATGGCCGATCGGCCCGGAACGCAGCAACAACCGATGGCGCCGGCCTTCCCTCCGGGTGGCGGTCCGATCGGCCCCAAGGGCCCTATGGGACCGATGGGTCCGGGCATGGGCCAACCGGGTGGACAGCCCAACGTCAATGTCTTCGCGGCCAACCCGACGTTCCGGACGGTTCGTCCCGAATTGAAGGCGATGATCAACCGGATGGAAGGGGCCAAGAACCCGATCTTCAATTACGCGGGCCGCGTCCCGACCTCGCGAATCCTGAGCGTTCTGTTGGGTGAAGGCATCGATTTCGGCGGCGGTCGGTTCAAGCCGTCCCTCCCGCCGGGCACGAAGGAACTCGAACTGTTCCCCAAGCTGCCTTACATCGGGATCACGCTGCATAAGTTCGATGCCGATGGTTTCGACATGCAGATGGCCGTCCAGTGCGAAGAGGAAGAACAAGCCAAGGCGCTGGAACAGATTCTGCGAATATTCGAGCCGATTATCGCACTTGAGGTGGCCGACATGGCGGGCATCCCGGTCTCGCCGGGCAGCCAAAACAATCAGGGTGGGCCTGGCACGGGCCAGTTCCCGGGCACAGGCGGTTTCCCGGGCGGGGGCTTCCCGCCGGGCATGGGCCCGATGCCTGGCTTCCCGCCGGGTGGCCCCGGTGGTCGTCCGGGCGGCCCGCCCGGTGCCGATAGCGATTCCGGCCAGGGTGAAGGCAAGAACGAGAAAGTGCAGAAGCCAGGTTCCGGACCGCCAATGCCAGGTGGCCCGGGCGGGCCGATGGGACCGGGATTCCCGATGGGTCCAATGGGACCCGGCATGGGACCGATGGGCGGCTTCCCCGGTGGTCCCGGTTCGAACAACCCGAATCAGCAAGCCCGCTCGACCGTGACCGTTGGCCGGACCAACGACCACGTGACGATCGCGATCAGCTTGAATTGGAAAGACGAATACGACAACAAGATCGCCGGCCCGTTGAAGGACTACTTCGATGGCGTGGCCGGCCAGGGCATGTTGCTCGCCGTCAAGAACCCGTGGCATCGGCTACCGCCGACTGTGAAGCGGTTCGAAGAGCGGGGCAAGTTCCCGCCGGCCGCCATGACTCGTGCGGCGAGCGCCGCTCGAATGGGCCTGCCGTTCGCGCCGGAACAGCGTGTTAGCTGGATGGTCGAACTGCTGCCGAGCCTCGGCTATGGCACGCTCTATAGCACAATCATCAAGGAACAGGGCTGGAACACGGCCGCGAACCTGAAAGCTGGCCGAGCCTGGATCCCGGAGTTCCTCGATCCCTCGCAAGACTCGCAGTCGTGGCGGGCCACGCTCGTCAGCACCGATGGCAAGGACCTGGGGGCGACGCACTTCGTCGGCCTCTCGGGCATCGGGTCCGACGCGGCCGACCTCCGCGACACGCCCGAAAACGCCAAGCGACTCGGCATCTTCGGCTACGAACGTCAGACGACGATGGAGGCCATCAAAAATGGCGACGGGCTCGGCAACACGATTTACATGATCCAGACCTTGCCGAACCTGGCCCGGCCGTGGATTCGTGGCGGTGGGGCGACCGTTCAGGCCGTCTCCGAGCAGAACAGCTTCCAGCCGTTCCGCGTCAAGCAGGCCGACCTCAACATTGGGGCACACGCTCTGATGGCCGATGGCTCGGTCCGCTTGGTTTCGCCGCGCATCGACAACGAAATGTTCAAGGCGATGGTCACCTACAAGGGCGGTGAAGCCCTGGATGGACTCGACGCTGTCGCTCCGAAGGTGACTGTCGGTTCGGCCACGACGCGCAAGCTCGTCACTCCCCGAAACGATCCGAAGGAAGTTCCTGGCTACGTGCCGCCGGATTGGCAATCGATCAGTGCGCTCACGACCAAGGCGTCGTGGGGCATGGCCATGCCGAAGAAGGGTCGGCTCGATCCGACCAAGAATCAGCCGGAAACCAAGGCTTTTTCGTGCGTCGCAACTAGTGGCCTGACCTACGGGTTCGACGCCCTGTATCGACCGGGTCTGGCGGCCGCCGATCCTTCGGGCGCGGTGGCACTCAAGGAGATGGAAAACTACCTGACGGCGTCGGCCTTGATCCTCGACGGGACCGCGACCGATGGCCCGATGCTGGGTGGCAGCAAGGGCAAAATGTTCCGGGCCAAGCCGAACAACGACTTCAAGGGTTCGGCGATCTACA
>JANLUE010001075.1:0-3682 GCA_031363325.1 Gemmataceae bacterium | reverse complement strand
AGTAGATCGCGCAATGTTCCGCCTGAATCTTCTCCGCCTTTTCAAACAGTTCATCGCGGTCCGGGCAGTGTATTGCGACAATCCCCGACCGTACGATCGTGTCGGGCCCGATTTCCGGTTCCAGGATGAGCACCCATTCGTCTGGAAAGAGACGTTCGATCTCCGCTAGAGAGATTCGTTCGGTTGACTGTTGATCCATGATTGATCTCCACAATCTATTCGTAGCATTTTCGAGCCACTCGACAAATCTCGTTGAGTGCCACCAATAGATCCGTAATGGATGCGCTTCGTCTCACCTCGTCCAATGTGTCTCTCACACGAATTCCCATCGTTCGCGACACCCGTCTATCATACTCGGGATTGTCGTCGAGAGTATTGCGATTGTCCCCGCTGGAATCGGGACTGTGGGCCGCGACGAAGCCCGAACGAATGGTATGGTCCGGCCCGATCTCCGGCTTCAGGATGAGCACCCACTCGTCCGGGAAGAGACGTTCGATTTCCGCGAGCAAGACGCGTTGGGTTGAACTTAGATCCACGGTTGATCTCCTCATTGTATTTGGAGTCACACTCTCAACAATTGCAGACTCGGTGTAATATCACAACATCATCACCGTGTCGGGTGATGGCTGACCGTTGAACAGGATCGCGCTACGTTTTGGCCGAAGGCGATTCGCCTCGTCGTAGACTTCGTCTCGGTCCTTTCCGTGAGCCGCGACTACCCCACCACGAACGGCCAAACCGGGCTCAGGGTCGGGGTCGATTACGAGCACCCATTCGTCCGGGAATTCGGCCTCGATTTTGAGGTTGTGTTGGCCAATTCCCGCGCCGCCTCCCACGTCAACAGCCCCTGTTTCTGCTCGGGGTATTTGCGGAACCAGCCCGACACCAGTAGCACGTGATCGACCTGGCCGGGGGTCAAGTTCGCGCCCGGGTCGCGGCCATAAACTTCGTCGATCAGCTTGCTGGCGCACAACGATGATTTTCGGCCGGTCGGTTCGAAGCACGCGCCGCGAACTCGGCCGCGATGGATCAGGTACCACACCGTACGCGATTCCGGCGCGGCCATCGGATAGACGAACGTATTCTCCTTCCGGGCCGTCCGCAGCCAATCGAGGCGTTCACTCAACCATTGCAGCGAAGCCAGCCGATCGCGGATCGCGGCGGCTCGTTCGAATTGCATCGACTCGGCGGCCGACGCCATTTGCTCCGTCAAGTTCGTGAGCGGACGGTTGTCGTGACCATCGAGAAACTTCCGGGCGGCGCGCACGTGCGTTCCGTAAGCCCCACGCGTACACGTGCCGGCACAAGGGCCGGCGCAGGTGCCGATGTCGAAGCGCAAACACTTCGGCGGATGGTCGGCTGGGAACAACTCCCCCTGGTCGGCGAAGTGCATCGTCACGGTCTGAGCACAATCGCGGAGTCGATAGAAGTCATTGAGACGGCGAACGGCATCGCCGGCGCGGGCGGCACTCGAGAGGGGGCCGAACACGGCGAGGTCCTTGCCGTTCGGCGCTCGATTCACGTAGGCGTACGGGGCCGGCCCACGACCAAGGCAAACGTAGCAATACTGTTGGCGACCCGGCTGGCCGAGGACATTGAACCTTGGCCGATGGCGACGGATCAGTTCGAGTTCGCGGACGAGTGCGCCGAACTCGTCGGGCACCGTTTCCCAAACGAGCATCGCCGTGTGCCGCAGTATGCGGCCCGCCTTGGGGTCGCGGCTGTCGCGAAAGTAGCTCATCAAGCGAGCGCGCAGTGATTTGGCTTTGCCGACGTAGATGAGATCGCCGTGCCGGCCGAGCATGCCGTAGACGCCCGGCGACTTCGGTGCCTGTTCGCGAACGCCCGCCCGCAGCTTCCGTTCCTTGCGGCCACGGACCCGACCCAATGCGGGTTGAAATGCGGCCGGACGAGCGGCCGTCGGGCCGAAGCCGACAAACGTGTCGACGGGAAATAACGTGGCCACGTCGGAATCCTTCCGGTCGATGCGATCCGTCGGGGGATTGTAATCGATTCGTGAATATTCGGCAAAACCGAAGCGGAAGTGGAAAACGTCCAAATCGTCCGACTAAAGATTGAGAAGTCTGCCGGCCGGCGACATCGTGGACGAACATCAAGTCTCAGAGGATCGGTTCATGTTTATGCGTGTTTTCGCCTTCAGTCTGGTCGCCGTCGGAGCGCTGCTCATGTCTGGGTCGAACGGAATCGCCGAAGATGAGAAGAAGGACATCGTCGATACGGCCGTCGCGGCCGGCTCCTTCAAGACGCTCGTGACCGCCGTCAAGGAAGCGGCCCTGGTCGAGACGCTGAAGGGCAAGGGCCCGTTCACCGTGTTCGCCCCGACCGATGAAGCGTTCGCCAAAATTCCGGAAGAGAAGCTGAAGGCCGTCCTGGCCGACAAGGAACTCCTGAAGAAGATCCTGCTCGCGCACGTGGTGGTCGGCAAGGAAGTCAAGGCGGCCGACGTCGTGAAAATGGACGGCGAGAAGGTTAACGGCTTCAAGGTTCAGGTCGCCGATGGCAAGGTCAAGCTCGGCTCGGCCAACGTCACGAAGACCGACATCATGACCTCGAACGGCGTGATCCATGTCATCGACACGGTTCTGATGCCCGAATAAGCATCGAGCATCCGGACAGTTGTCACGCGGTCAAGCGCCGGGGGTTGAGCGCAGCGAAGCCCCCGGCGAGCAGTTTCAGAGTTTCGAGACGCTGGCACGGACTGCAATCTTCTTCAACCGAGCCGTCAATCGCCGTCCCGTCGGGCGAGTGCATTGCAGTCCAGTGCGTGCTCCGCCCCCACGTCTTCCACCCCAGGAATTTCTTCGCCGATCTCCGATAGAATCAAGGGTTCGATGGCCCGGAGAGTTTCCTTTGGCTCAACCCTGGTTTGCCGATGGCTTACGGTTCGCCTGCACGCAGTGTGGCAAGTGCTGCACGGGTCGGCCGGGGTTCGTTTGGGTGAGCGATGTGGAGATCGCGGCGATCGCGGAGTTCCGGGGCGAGCCACTCGAGCAGGTCCATGGACTTTACACGCGTCGCGAAGGATCGCGTCGCTCGCTCAAAGAAAAGGCGAACGACGAGTGCATCTTCTACGACGCGAAAGTTGGATGCACAATCTACTCGGTTCGCCCGGCTCAATGTCGAACGTGGCCGTTCTGGGAATCGACCACGGAGTCGCCCGAACGCTGGGCGGAGACGGCTGCCGAGTGCCCCGGCTGCAACCGTGGCGATTTGATTTCGATCGACGAGATCACCCGGCGAATTCGGGTGATTCGGGTTTAGTGTTCGAGGCGCGGCGAGCGCGACTGGCCCGCGTCGACGTTTACCGGTTGACACCCGACCAGTACTCAACTATCCTTTTCAGTGGCTAAGTGTTGGTCCCTCCCCCAACTGGATCGCGGTCGCCCGCCGACGCGTCCACCCGATATTCGCCCTCCACCGCCTGATGCTCGCCCGCAACTACCCGACAACCGGAGTTTGTTCCATGCGTCCGATCACCTGGAACGACGATCCATCGCACTTCCGCCGACCCAGTCGCCGATCGTTCATGCAGGTCGGGGCCATCTCCGGTCTCGGGTTGACGCTCGACGGGCTGTTTCGCAATCAGGCCCGGGCCGATCTGAAGCACTTCGAGAGCAAGGAAGGTCTCCTCACGGCAGTTCTCGAGGAGACCGCGACGGCC
>JANLUE010001070.1:0-19363 GCA_031363325.1 Gemmataceae bacterium | reverse complement strand
CGCGCATTGAACTCGAGCCAGGAGAGTTCCCGGTTGATGTAAAGCGCCGGGTCGTCGAGCGGGACGACCGGGGGCGTGGAAACGACGGGCACTTGCGACATGGACCTGACTCTGGGAACCGGAAATGGTTAGAGTATGCGTTGCGTGGAATGCGACCGGATTCCGTCGCCCGAATCGGTCCGCCAAAGGCCGTAGGCATCCGCTAAGATGGCCCATTGGAGGCCGCGATGTACAAGCAGTCGTTTGCTCAGATTGCGAAGAAGGAAGTCGAGTATCCCACCTCGGACGGGCGCCCCATGGCCGAGACCGATCTCCACCGCGATTTGATGATCGACACCATCAAGACGCTTGACAACCACTACGCCGCCAACCCGAACGTTTAGGTGTCCTGCAACCTGCTGCTCTTCTACGTCCGCGGCAACAAGCGCAAGCACGTGTCCCCGGACACGTTCGTCGTGCTCGGCGTGCCCAAGCGCCCGCGTGAAAACTATATATTGTGGGACGAGAAGAAGCGGCCGGCCATCGTCATCGAGTGTACCTCATCGTCGACGAAGCGCGAGGACCAGAAACTGAAATTCGAGTTGTACCGCGACGTCTTGAAGGTCCCCGAGTACTTGATGTTCGACCCCCGGGCGGACTACTTGAAGCCCCGGTTCCAAGGTTATCGTCGCGTCGCCACCGAGAATCGCCCAATCCCGATCGTGGGCGGCCGACTGCTGAGCAAGCAATTGAACTTGCTGTTCGAGTCGGACGGCGAACACTTGCGGATCGTCAATCCAGTCACGAACGAGCGTTTGCCGACTCCGGCGGAAGCCAAGGCCCAGGCCGAAGGGCGAGCCCTTCGCGAAGCCGCGAAGCGCGAACAGGCGGAGGTTGAGCGTTTGCGACGCGAAAACGAAGAACTACGGCGGCTCGCAGCCGAGCCGAAAGGTTGAACGGCCATGAAGCCCGCCATCGAACCATTGCAAACGCGGCTCGCCTTCGAAGTGAAGTGCGGCAGCCCGCTCATCGGTTGTCGGTTCGACCCATCGGGCCGTTACTTGTTCGCGAGTAGTGAAAACTTCGCGATCCACCGCTATGACGTGGCGACGGGTCAACGAATCCAACTGGCCGGCCATTCGAGTTGGGTCCGTGGCCTGGCGTTCTCCGGTCGGCCACCGATTCGCCCAATGGCTGCTCAGGTCAGTGCGGCCCTCGTCGGCGGGGCGAGTTCCGTCACCGCCGGCCGCGCCGAATCGACCCTCGTCTCGGCCGACTATCACGGCCACCTGAAATGGTGGAACGCCGATGGCGATTCGCCAACGCCCATCCGAAGCGTGCCCGCGCATTCGGGCTGGGCGCGGGCCGTCGCGATCAGCCCCGATGGGACCACAATTGCGAGTTGCGGCAACGATGGCCTCGTGAAACTTTGGGCGATCGCCGACGGCAAGGCGCTCCAGAAGTTCGAGGGGCACGGCTGCCACGTTTACAACGTGGCGTTCCACCCGACCGGCAATTCACTCGTCTCGGGCGACCTCAAGGGAGTAATCAAGGAGTGGGATCTGGCGTCCGGCAAAGCAGTTCGCGTGTTCGACGCGAAAGTGTTGCACAAGTACGACGGTGGCTTCGCGGCCGACATCGGCGGCGTGCGCGGGATGACCTTCGACGCCACGGGGGCAAGCTTGGCGTGCACGGGGATCACCGAGGTTTCGAACGCGTTCGCGGGCGTCGGGAACCCGCTCGTGGTGTCGTTCGATTGGAAGGACGGCAAGGCGAAGCAACTCAAGCCAAAAGACGCGTTCCAGGGCACCGGCTGGGGCGTCGGCTTCCTGGCGAACGGATGGATCGTCGCGGCCGGGGGTGCGGGGCAAGGCCGGCTCTGGTTCTGGAAGCCCGACGAGCCGGCGAGCGCCCACGTCATCAACGTGCCCGCGAACGCCCGCGATCTGGCGCTCCACCCCGACGGAACGGCCCTGGCCGTCGCTGGCGCAAACGGATCGGCATACGTCTATACGATGAGCCCGACGACGCCGGCCAAGAAGAAGTAGTGCGTCGGCCCCGCGGCGTTAGAATGGCGGAATGGAACCAGGCGGTGCCTGAGAGACCGACGATGCCAATCCACGATTGGGCCCGGGTCGAAGCGGACATCTTCCATCACTTCCACCAACGCTGGATTGGAGCGATCTGCGACGCCTTGAATGCGGGCGTGCTGCCTGGCGAATATTATGCGCTTGCGGAACAGCGGTCGGGCGACCGCATCCCCGACGTACTCACCCTTCGAGGTCGAGGCGAAGACATTGGGCCGACTCGTTCAGCCGGCAACGGGCCACTGACCGCCGTCCGCGATCGACCCAAGACCAGGTTCGTGGTCGAAACGGACGCGGACATCTATGCCCGAAAGCAGAACCGCGTCACGATTCGGCACGTGCCGGACGACCGAATCGTCTCACACATCGAGATCGTTTCACCGGGCAACAAGTCGGGTCGACTGGCTTTCAACGACTTCACATCCAAAGTACCCGAACTGTTGAACGCGGGCGTTCACGTCTTGCTGATCGACGTGATTCCGCGGACCAAGCGAGACCCAAAGGGCATCCATGCGAAGATCTGGGAACTGATCGCGGACGAACGAATTGCCGTGCCGATACGAGCCCCACTCACGCTCGTGACTTACGAGGCCGGTGCCCCCATCCGCGGCTACTTCGAACCGGTCGCGGTCGGCCAGGACCTGCCGGACATGCCACTCTTTCTCGAATTCGGTTGGCACGTTCCGGTGCCTTTGGATGCAACTTACACGGAGACCTTCGCCTCGGTCCCGGCGCGGTGGCGAAGAGTGATCGAGGCCTAACCGCCTTCCTCCGCTCGCGCCCGTCGTCGAATCCGATAGTACTTGATTCCGGGCACCAGGAAGCTGATGGCCGTCGCCGCGCCGAACAGCAAGATGTTCGCTTGTGGGACCAGGGGCATGATCGCGGCGGTCAGAAACATCAGGCCGGCCGTCACGTAGAATCGGCCCGACAAGATCCCCGCCTTGAAGACGAACACCATCCCGGCGGCAACGGCGATCGCTGGCGAAAGTGTGAGGACTTTGAGTTGCATTAACACTTCAATCACGAACATGGCAATGCTCGCGCAGACACCCGCGGCCCAGGCATGCGCGAGTTGCCGTTCGACGAACAACACCGGCCCCGCACGCCGGCGCAAACGCCACAAGACGACGCCCCAGGTCACGAGCCCGACCGTCCACAACGTCAGGTAGGCCGGGTGCGAGGTCACGTCGGCCCAGGCCATCACTTGCGTGAGTAAACAGAGCACGAACGTCGCGAAGCTATGCAGGATCCAGAGCAAGCCCCAATTCTCCAGCACCCCGATGTGATGTGTCTCGCGCAGCATCCGCGAAAAGAAATACCCCAGTCCGCTCGGCTGGCTCGAGACGGCCTCGCCGGCGAGGTACGCCTCCAAGTCGGCCGCGAGCTCGCGCGCCGTCGCGTAGCGCAGATCCGGGGGCTTCTGCAGGCACTTGATGCAGATCATCTCCAGGTCGCGGTCGATGCCGTTCACGAGCAAGCGCGGCGGGACTGGTTCCTGTTCGATCACGAGCAGGAGCGCGTCGATCGGGTTCGTCGCCAGGAAGGGGGGCCGACCCGTTAGGCACTCGTAAAGGACGGCTCCAAGAGCGTAGACATCGGTCGCGGGCGTCAGGTCTTTGCGGCCGGTCGCCTGCTCCGGAGCCATGTAGCCCGGCGTGCCGACGATCGCCCCTGTCTGCGTCCGCCAGACTTTCATGCTCTCCGGCGAAACGGTGAGGCGCTTGGCCAGGCCAAAGTCAGTGACTTTCGGAAGGGTTGCACGGAAGGTGGAGTGCTCGGCCCCAACCGTTAGAAGGATGTTAGCCGGTTTCAAGTCGCGATGCAGGATGCCGTTCGCGTGGGCGTGTTGAACGGCCCGACTCACCTCGGCGAGCAGCCGGGCCGCTTCGCGCGGCGGGAGCGGGCCATCGGACAGGGCGTGCGAGAGCGTTCGACCCTCGACGTACTCCATCACGATGAACGGCGAATCGCCGCGTAGGCCGACCTCGAACACGGTCACGATGTTCGGGTGTTTGAGCCGGGCGGCCGCCTCCGCTTCGGCGGTGAATCGAGCCCGGTCGCCGTCGTTCGCGAGCCGAGCCTCGCGCATCATCTTGATCGCGACCAGCCGGCCAAGCGATTTCTGACGAGCCTTGTAGACGACCCCCATACCCCCACGGCCAAGCTCGCCGAGGACTTCATAGTCGCCAAACGAATCGGGTGGGGTTGGTTCCGAATGGTGCGGAGTCGGTGGAAGGGTTTCGACTTCGCCGGGCGGCCGAACGAACGCGGCCGCGAACTGAGCGGTGGCCCACAGCGCCCGAAGCTCGTCGGCCAGATCGGGGTTCGCTCGGGCGACCGCCTCGACATCGGGCTTGGCCTGCTGCCCGAGCTCGGCCAGCAGTGTGGCGAGCCGGGCGTCGCGTTCAACGAGTGTGGGGGTCATGTCGAAATCATTCTTCTTCGCCCGATCGACGCGTTCACTCGGCGCGCAACTCGCCCCACGAATTCCGCGACTTGATCGACAGGGCTCGGCTCTCATTGGGCTTCGCGCCTTCGCCTTATTCCTTCAACCCCTTCATGCGTTCGTTCAATTTCTTCTGGCGGTACATCGCCAGGTCGCGTTCGAGCAGGTTGCTTTGTTCGTGCTGGATTCGGCGGAGTTGCTGACGGCCGTAAAGCGTCGTGGCGGCGTAATCCGCGATCGCGATCGAGACGACAATGAAAAGCAAGATCAGGAAGGCGATCCAGTAGTACGCCCAGAAGCGGACGAGTTCCTTGTCGTCGTCCGAGATGGCGTTCGGCGGGTTCTGTTGGTTGTCGGCGGCGATGCGGCCGAGTTCGGCCATGCCGCCCGAGAGGAACGCGCCGGCCAGGCCCCCGGCGAGCACGAGCAAAAGAACGGAGTTCAACAGGCGGCGGCGACACTGGCCACGCAGGTAGCGGCGATCGTCGCTCGCCATCGCCTGGCTGCCCCGCAGGCGTGCCAAGTTGCGGAGTTGATACCGCGACGAGATGACGGCGATCGCCGCCAGGACACCGGCCAAGAGCAAGGCCACGCCCATGGTTCGCTCATTTCACCTTTTGCAGCCAGGCCATCACGACCTTGGCCACGTTCGCCATGCTCTCGGCCGAACACTTGTCCGGCGTGTCCGACAACCGGTGCCAGTGCGCATAGTCGAAATCGATGATGTCCAGGCACGGGATGCCAACCTTGTTCAACGCGAGATGATCGTCCTGAACCGACGGGCCGTATTCGAAGATGAACGCCTTCACGTCGAGGGCGGCCGCCAGTTGCCAAACCTGCTCGACGAGCGCGCCGGCCTGGAGCATCGAGTTCGGCTCGACCTTGTACGTCGCGCCCTTGCCGGCGAATAGATCGAGCAAGATGCCGGCCTGGTACTTCACGCCGGACGTGCCCTTCTTGTACTCGGCCGCGAAGTACTCCGAGCCGAGGAAGAATTTGTCTTTCACCCGATCGTGAATGAACTCCTCGGCGTCGAAAAACACGAAATCGACCCCGACCTCGGGCTTCAAGTCCTTGACGTGATGCCCAAGTTCCATCAGGAAGGCGACGGACGAAGTCCCATCGTTGGCGCTCGCGAACGGCTTCTTCCAGTCGCGGACGTTCGTCTCCTGGTCGGCGATCGGCCGGGTGTCGTAGTGCCCGCAGATCAGGACGCGCTTCTTCGACTCCGGGTGGAACGAAACGATCATGTTGGCCATCGGGACGGCCCTGTCCTGGCTCGGTTGCTTACCGTCGAACTTCTGCAACTCGACCTTGGCCCCGAGTTTCTCGAAGTGCTTGCGCAGCACTTCCTGCTGCTTGGTCATCCCTTCGGACCCGGAGATGCGCGAGCCGATGTCGCAGATGGCCGACAGGTAGGTGAGCGCCCGATCGCCATCGAACGCGCCGGCCTTGCGGGCCTCCGCCGTGCCGACTTCCTTGCGCGGCTGGGCGGAGAGATAGTTCAAGTACACGTCCGCCAGGCCTCGCACGGCCAGGATCGACACGATCGCGACCAACCAGTGGGTCCGGTTCATGACCGCCTCCGCGAGGGGACTCCGCTCGCCCACGCTTTATCCTACTCATTTCTGGGTGCGGTCGTTCAGGCGTGGGTCGATCGATTTCGCGCCCAATGGAATCGGGCCGCTCGACACGGAAATCAACGGGCCTCGCTAGAACACAACTGTTCCGTTTCCTTGATCCGCTCGGATTCCGAAGATGCTCCAACACATCACCGATGCCCAAACGTCCGAGGAACGCTTCCTCCGGCAAATCTTCGTGCGCGATCAGATGGCCGAGTGGTCCAAGGAACCGCTCCTCATGGCCAAGGCCGATGGCGTCCTTTACTGGGACGTGCACGGCAAGAAATATCTCGACGCGCTATCGGGCATCTACACGGTCTCGGTCGGGCACAACAATCGCCGCGTGATCGAGGCGATCAAAAAGCAATTCGACACCTTGCACTTCTCGCCCCCGATGCACGGGACGAACCCCGTCGCCGTCCGATTGGCGAACATGATCGCCGAGGTCGCGCCGGGGGACTTGAACACGGTCAAGTTCGAGTGCGCCGGCTCCGAGGTGACCGAAGCCGCCATCAAGCTCGCCCGGCAATACCACCGTCTCACGGGCAATCCCGGCAAGTACAAGGTGATCAGCCGCTATCAATCGTGGCACGGCTCGACGCTCGGGGCACTGTCCGCATCGGGATTGAAATCGCGCAAGACCGTGAACGAACCGCTCGCCCCCGGCTTCCTACACGTCTTCCCGCCGACGTGCTATCGCTGCCCGTTCGGCAAAGAATACCCCTCGTGCGAGATCACCTGCGCGACGCTCGTAAATGACGTGATCGAGATGGAAGACCCGGCCACTGTGGCTGCGGTCCTCGTCGAGCCGATCGGCCACACCGGCGGGATCATCGACCCGCCACCCGAATATCTACGCATCCTCCGCGACGTTTGCACGCGACACAACATCTTGCTGATCTTCGATGAGATCATCACTGGGATGGGTCGAACCGGGCACCTGTTCGCGGCCGACACGTTCGGCGTGGTGCCTGATGCGATCTGCACGGCCAAAGGCCTGAGCGGCGGCTACGCGCCACTGTCGGCGCTCATCTGTCGCAAGCCGATCGCCGACGCGTTCTGGGGCCCAATCGCGACGAACCCCGGCTTCGTCGAGGGGCACACCTTCGAAGGCAACCCAATCGCCTGCGCGGCCGGCATCGCGGTGCTCACCGAGATCATCGAGAGAGACCTGTGCCAGAACGCCCGCGCGATGGGCGACCGACTTCGCGCTGGCTTCGGTCGAATCGCCGACCGGACCGGCGTGATCGGCGACATTCGCGGCAAGGGGCTGATGCAGGGCATCGAGTTCGTCAAGGACCGCAAGAC
This sequence comes from Gemmataceae bacterium, assembly GCA_031363325.1. Classification (GTDB taxonomy): domain Bacteria; phylum Planctomycetota; class Planctomycetia; order Gemmatales; family Gemmataceae; genus SIAJ01. The sequence continues at coordinate 11,918 of JANLUE010001070.1, read as the reverse complement.
GAAGGAACGCTTCCCCGCCTCGCCCGGCCTCGGAATTCGCGTCGGCAAGCGAGCACTGGCGAACGGACTGCTCTGTCGATTCGACCCCCACTGGCTGGCGTTCGGCCCGGCGTTGTGCGTGACGGCCGAGCAACTCGACGAGATGCTGGCCGTCCTCGAGCGGAGCCTGGACGAAGTGCTGAATGAAGCGTGAACCAGGAGTACTCAGTGCTCAGATCCGGACTCGCGCAACTTCTTCCGTCGTGCTCCAACGCCCCGATCGTCGAGGTGCGTCAGCGTTTCGTCCGGGAACGCGACGAACTCGCGACGCGACACCATCTCGGTCCAGGTTCGCGTTCGGGACGAGGATCCGGTCACGGGTTCGGGCAAGTTCCAGACGCGCACGGTTCCCGAGTTGTGGCCGATCGCGATCGAATGGGAGGATGGGTGAAACAACACGTTCGATATTCGGTCCTTGCTCTGGATTGGCGGGCCGACCGCGATGCCAGTCACCGGGTCGAAGAACGCGGCCGTCCAGGTTCCATGCAGTTCACCCATCAAGGCCAGCGTCTTGCCATCGGGTGAAAACATCGCGAACGGATAGGTGGCGGACCAGGGAATGGGAGCGCCCGCGGGACGGCGCGTCGTTCGGTCGAACACCCGCGCGTAGCCTTCATCGAACACGATGACGACGTATTGCTTCGTCGGATGGGCGTTCATGGCGTGAATCCGCGCGGGCAATTCCCACGACTCGCCGCGCACGCGCCCCGTCTCGGCCTCCAGCTCGAACATTCGATTCAAGTGCCGCTGGCCGACCAGGATCGCCTGGTCGCCGGGCATTACGGCCGTCAAGAGCGGCCAACGATCGATGATCGGCGCTTCGAGCGCCTGTTCCCACAGTTTCTCGCCGGCGCCGTTGAACGCCCAGAGCTTGTTGCCGTTCCGGGTCACCGCGACGAACCCGGAGCGCACGCGGAACGATTCGATTTCGAGGAAATCCGCCCCGTTCACTTTGCCCAACATGGCCCCGGTCGTCGGGTCGAAAATTTCGTGCCGGTACTGTTTGGTTTGCGGCGATAAGAGGCAAATCACGGCCGCCCGCGGATCGGTCAGCGGCTTGATCCATTCGGCCTGATCGATCAACTGGGCCGGCGGGCCAACGGGCAGGCCGGTCTTGACGGCGAACTCCTGCAGGCGGCAGTCCTGGCGAATAGCCCGAAGCGTTTCGCCGTTTCGCGAGAACATCATGCCGTTGCAACGCAGGCCCAGCGCGAGCGCGGGACCCGCGAGCGCCGCCGGCCCGAGGTCGGCGAGCAGGGGCGCGGCGTTCACCCCGCGCTCGGCGGCGAACACCGACTTGCCATCGCGGCCGACGAGCACCTTGGCCGGATTGCCCCACTGGGCGTACGACTCCAAGATCGAGCCGTCCTGCAGCGAGGCGACGTGCAGCGTCATTTGTTCCTCGGCCGCGACCAGCGTCGCGCCATCGCCGCCGAACGCCAGCGACCAGATGGGCGTCGCGAACGGGAACTTGTGGATCGGCCGACCACTGGCCGGGTCCCAGGCCTCCGCGAAGCCCACGCGAGCTTTGGCCTTCGGGGTCCAGGTTCCGCCGCCAAACCCAACGACCGTTCCGTCCGGCCCGTAGTCGGCGGCGAACATGCAAACAAATTGATCCGCTCCGACCTTGAGCCCTGGACCGAAGGGAGAACCGATTTGGGCGAGCGTCGTGGCATCGAGTTCGCGCGCGGCCCCGTTCCACTGAGCCGCGAGAACTCGTCTGCCGTCCGGGCGCATCGACAGCCCCGGCGTGAAATCCGTTCCCGGTGTCGAGCGGGCGAGTTCGCGTCCAGTTGCCACGTCCCATTTACGAACGCTGCCGTCCTTGTGGCCGGTGAAGGCGATCTTCCCGTCCTCGGCCGCCAGGAACGAGGCGATCGGAACGTCGGACCGAATGGCCGGCCCGGCCTCGTGGCCCGTTTCGACTTGCAGAGTCCGAATCACGCCGCCTTCGGATTGGGCGGCAATCCGATCCGATCCAACCCACGCGCAGTTCTCCAGGTTCACCGGGTCCTTGAAGATTCGCACCGGCTGCAACCAACCTCCGAGTTGAATCTCGGGGCCAATGAGCGTTCGACTCTCCACGTCGATCACCTGGGCGCGCGTACCATTGGGCCGGAGGATCGTGACCAACAGTCGTCGACCGTCCGCCGAAAAACTGGCTTGCGTGGTCATGTTGCCGAGTTCGACGGGCGGGCCGGTTTCTTCGTTCGTCTCCGCGTTGAAGAAGCGCACCCGGCCACTGCCGCTCACCGTTACGGCCCGTTGACCATCCGGGCTCAAGTCCACGTCGGAAATCCACGCCCGATCCGGGTTCCGGGGGTCGGTTGCGAATTTTGCGCGCGGTCGGAGCGCCATCCGCCCGGCCCATCGAGATAGGTTCGCGCGGGCCAGCCAATCGAGGTGCCGATACCGCTCGCGATCCGAGTCCACGGTCGCTTCGGCGGCCAGCAGTTCGGTGCGCGCGAGCGCTTCGGCGATCAAGATCAGGCCGCGTGGCACGTCCCCCTCGCGGCACGCGGCGACACCTCGTTCGACGTAGCCGCGCGCGAGCCGATATTCGATTTCCTGGCGTTGCGATTCGAGCTTCTCGCCACGCTCGTCGGCCAGAGTGCGCGCATCGTGTTCGCGGTCGGCCCGTTCGTTGGCCCGGTGCCACATCGTGGTGATACCGAACAAAGCGACGAGGATGGCCAGGGCGGTCGTGCCAAGCAAGCCGGCCGTTCCGGGCCGGCGTCGAGCCCATTTCCAGGCTCGTTCGATCGTGGACACGGGGCGGGCCGCGATCGGTCGGCCGGCCAGGTAGCGATCGAGGTCGTCGGCCAACGCACCGGCCGTGGCGTAGCGCTTGCGAGCTTCCTTCTCCAGGCACTTCAGGCAGATCGTTTCAAGATCGCGTGGCACATCGGGGGCGAGCTTGGACGGCGCCGGCGGTTCCTCGTGCAAGACTTGAAGCACCGTGCGGACCGGATCGCCCGCGTCGAACGGCGGTCGCCGGGTCAGCATCTCAAACAAGATCGCGCCGAGCGAGTAAACGTCCGTGCCCGGGCCGATGAACGTCGCGCCATGCCCCTCGGCCTGTTCCGGGGCCATGTAACTCGGCGTGCCGAGGATATCGCCGGCCTGCGTGACCGTTTGATCGTCGCCACGCGCCAGCCCGAACCGCTTCGCCAAACCGAAGTCGGCGATCTTCGGGACCGGGCCGGACAGCTTCAACGTGGAACCGCCCGAATCGGTCATCGAACCGCTTGTCAGCAGGATGTTGGACGGTTTGAGGTCGCGGTGAAGAATTCCGGCCTCGTGCGCGGCCTGAACTCCGCGCGCGAGTTGCGAGGCAATCGAAGCCCCCTCAGCCGGCTTCGGCGGATGACACAGTATGTGCTTCGCGAGATCGCCGCCTTCGACCAACTCCATCGTGAAATACGGCAACCCGTCCGCTTCGCCAACTTCATAAACGGGCACGATGTTCGTGTGCCGCAAGCTCGCCAGGGCTTCCGCTTCTTTTCGGAAGCGGGCGCGAACTTCGGGGTCGATCTGAAACGCCGACCCGCCGAGCATCTTGAGCGCGACGGGTCGATTCAACGCCAGATGTACCGCCCGATAGACGACGCCCATGCCGCCGCGGCCGAGTCGACCGAGGAGGCGATAGCCGGGAACCTCGGGAAAATCCGAGCGCGGCGAGGCCAGTGTCATCGTGCAGGGCGCAGCCGCCATCCGATCGGTCCGGCGCGGCGAAACGACGATCGGCCGAGTCGGCGCGTCGTCGAGGTCGCGCGGGATCGGCGACAGGAAGGCGGTAATGGCATCCGACGGATAGCCGGCCGGGTTGGGGCGGTCGCTCACGGTTGCTCCGAGGCGCGGTAGGGCCGCGCGACCGTGCCGAGGCGAGAGGGCCGGGCGGCCCACGGCGCGGAAAGGAAGGTCCGATTATGACGACTGTAGAACATGCCCGGCCGAGATGCTGGTTTTGGCGAGAACCAAACCCTCGACGGCTTTTGGTGGCTACATGAACTCGACGCTGTTCGCAACGCCGCCATGTTTCTGCCGAGTTCAAGCCCCTTTCCGTTCGAGTTCCAGAGTCGTCCGGTTGCGTCGAAGCGATATCGTAACCACGGCCGGGCGAAACAAGTCGTCCCGGCCAAGGAACTGTGATGCGGGCGGTCGACTTGATTCGAGCGAAGCGCGATGGCGGCGAACTGAGCGTGGCCGAGATCGCCGCGTTCGTTCGGGCCGCAGCGGACGGTTCGTGGCCCGACTATCAACTCGCCGCCTTGTTGATGGCGATTTGCATTCGTGGGATGACATCCGCCGAAACGGCCGTCCTCACGCGGGCGATGGCCGAGTCCGGGACTCGCTACCGTTGGGACGACGTGCCCGGGCCGAAGGCCGACAAGCACAGTACCGGCGGGGTCGGCGACAAAACTTCGCTGATCCTCGCGCCGTTGGCGGCCGCCTGCGGGGTGATTGTGCCCATGATGTCCGGGCGCGGGCTCGGCCACACGGGCGGGACGCTCGACAAGCTCGAGGCGATCCCTGGGTTTCGCGTCAATCTCGACGAATCGGAGTTGCGGGACGCACTCAAGAAGATTGGCGTCGGCATGATTGGCCAGACCGCGTCCGTCGCACCGGCCGATCGAAAGCTCTATGCGCTTCGCGACGTGACCGGGACCGTCGAGAGTATTCCGCTGATCACCGCGTCGATCCTGAGCAAGAAACTGGCCGAAGGAATCGACGCGTTGGTCATGGACGTGAAGGTCGGCCGGGGGGCATTCATGAAGACCCCGGCCGACGCACAAGCTCTGGCCGATTCGATCGTGGCCGTCGGGACGGCGAACGGTTTACGCACCGAAGCGATCCTCTCGCCGATGGACGTACCGCTCGGCCGGGCCATCGGCAATTCACTCGAAGTGATCGAGAGCATCGAGACACTGAAGGGCCGTGGGCCGAAGGACCTGGAAGATTTGTCGGTCACTCTCGCGGCCCGGATGGTTCACATGTCGGGCCTGGCGGACGCCGAAGCGAAAGTCCGTGCGGCATTGAAGAATGGCGCTGGCCTCGAGAAGTTCCGCCAGATCGTCGAGCAGCAAGGCGGCGACCCGAGAATCGTGGACGATTATTCCCGATTGCCAACCGCCCCGAATCGTGTCACAGTGACGGCCGACCGATCGGGCCTCGTGACCGACTTGCACGCCGAAAAGTTCGGCGTCGCGGCGATGCGTCTCGGTGCCGGGCGTTTGCGAGCCGACGATCGAATCGACCCGGCCGTCGGCGTGATGATTCGAGCGAGCATCGGCGAGCAGGTTTCAGTTGGCGCGACGGTGCTCGAAGTTCACTACCGCGACGAGGCGATGTTGAAGGAGGCGCTGAGGTTGTTGGGTGAGGCGGTGGTGATCGACGACTCAGGGCCGTAAGATTGCAATTCTGGAGGCGTTCGATGCCATCGCCGTTTCCGGGAATGGATCCCTGGCTCGAAGGGCCGGGCGTGTTTCCGGACTTGCACAATACGTTCATCACGTTCTTGCGGAGCGAACTGAATCGCCGCTTGCCGCCCCCGTTTCGGGCCGCGATCGCGACGCGGATCTACATGGAGGATTCCGATCGCCGGGCCGAACCCGACGTGGACGTGTTTCCGTGGTTGGTCGCCGACTCGACGGCGACTCTTGAACGGCCATTGTCGACCGGCATCGAGTTGCCGGTTCGCTCGCAGCCCGACGAAGAAATCACCGAACCGTTCGTCGAAATTCGCACGACGGATGGCGGCGACCGGCTCGTGACGAGCGTCGAAATCTTGAGCCCGACCAACAAACGCCGCGGCGCTGCGGGACGCGGCCTCTATCTGGCGAAGCAACAAGAATTGCGGCTCGCCGGCGTGAATCTGGTCGAGATCGACCTGCTTCGGTCGGGCACGCATTCGACGGCCGTCCGACTCACCGACCTACGGGCGAGCGGCGTGGCCTACGACTACCACGTTTGCACGACGCGAGCCGATCGCCCGACCGTTTGCTTCGTCGTGCCAATTCGGTTATCGGATTCGCTTCCCCAAATCGCCGTGCCCTTGACCGATGATGTCGAGGCGATTTCAATCGACTTGCAGTCCATCTTCGAACGCTGCTACGACGACGCCCGATACGAGCGAGCGGTGCGTTACTCGATCCCCTGCGAACCACCCCTCTCCGCCGAACAGTCGGTCTGGGCTGACGACCTGTTGAAACTCGCGAACTCAAGGCCAGAGTCCAGCCGTTGAATCCCGAAACCATCTCCCCCGCCGAACTCCACCAGCGCGGCGTCACGCGCCTCTTCGATGTCCGCACGCCGGCGGAGTTTCACCAGGGGCACGCTCAAGGCGCGATCAGCGAGCCCGACGAACGCGCCCTGGAACTCGCGGCCGCGAGTAGCGAGCCGATCTACCTCATTTGCCGAGGCGGCACCCGCAGCGAATCGATCCGCGCTCGGATTCGGGCCGCGAATCCGGACGCGAAAGTCATCATTGTCGAGGGGGGTACATTGGCCTGGGAGGCGGCCGGGCTACCCGTTCTCCAAGCCCCAAAGCCAATCCGGCCACGACTGTATCGGTTGGCGTTCGTCGGCTGCGCGATCAGCGTCGCGCTCGCTTTCCTGGTCCATCCCGGCTGTCTCGGAGTCGCGGGCCTGATCGCGGCGGGATTGGTGTTCGACCAGATGTTGATTCTACGGTGGTTCTTTCTGACCGGCTGGGCGGATTGCTCCGCTCGCCTTGGCCCGCAATCATCTTGCTTGACCACTCGCGCTGAAGTACTTGATCGTGGTCGGCAAGATGTTGGCGCGCGGGGGGCGGAGAAAGAATGATTTGGCTTATTTCTCTAAAACCGTGTTTTGATGAATATGCAAGTGCTTGTTCAAGGTCAGATAAATAGCGTCATAAAATACTACTCGCGAAGCCGCATCTCTTGATCCGACCATTTTTGCGGCGAGAAGCCGTACTCTCGAGCAACCAAAGGTTGACTCAGTATCGGTCGAAAAATCTCGACCTCAAAGTTGCTCCGCTCACCGTCGCCCGCAATCATACTCGTAGATGAAAATCGCTTATATCACCGCCGGGGCGGCCGGCATGTATTGCGGCTCCTGCATGAAGGACAACACGCTGGCGGCCGCATTAAACCGGCTCGGCCACGATTGCCTGCTCATCCCGACCTACACGCCGATCCGCACGGACGAGGAAGACGTTTCGCAACAGCGCGTGTTTTTCGGCGGCATCAACGTCTTCCTGCAACAACATTCGTGGTTGTTTCGCCACACCCCCTGGCTCGCGGATCGACTCCTCGATGTGCCGCGCCTGCTCCGCTGGGTCTCGCGCTTCGCCGTGCGGACGCGGGCGGACAAACTTGGCGGGCTCACCGTCTCCATGCTTCAAGGTGCGCATGGCCGGCAACGAAAGGAGGTTCGCAAACTCGTGGAGTGGCTCGCATCTGACTTCCAGCCCGATGTCGTGGTGTTGACGAACGTTCTCCTGTCCGGCCTCGTGCCGGAACTGAAGCGCGCCTGGAATCGACCCGTGATCGGCGAGCTTCAGGGGGACGACATTTTTCTGGAAATGCTGCCACCGAAGGAACGAGCTGCGAGCATCGAACTCATTCGAATGAACGGCTCGGCGCTCGACGGCTACATCGCGTCGAGCGAATACTACGCCGACTTCATGTCGGGTTACTTGGGGCTGCGGCGAAATCAGATCGATGTCGTCCACCCTGGCCTGAACTTGAAAGGCCACGGCGAGCCGATCGAAACGCGAACGGCCCCGCCCTACACGATCGGCTACTTCGCCCGCGTGTGTCCGGAGAAAGGCTTCCACAACGTCGTCGACGCGTTCCTCGAATATCGCCAACTCGCCGACGCGCCGGCCGCCCGACTGCGGGTCTCCGGCTGGCTCGGCGAGAACAACCGCAAGTTCTTCGACGAACAGATGGCGAAGCTCCACGAGGCCAGCCTTGCGGGCGAAGTCGATCACATCGAATCGCCGTCGCACGCCGACAAGGTCACCTTCCTACGCACGCTCGACTTGCTGTCGGTCCCAACCGTCTATCGCGAGCCGAAGGGTTTGTACGTTTTGGAAGCGCTCGCCAACGGGGTGCCGGTCGTGCAACCGCGACACGGCTCGTTTCCGGAACTGCTGAACGCGACCGATGGCGGAACGCTGGTCGAACCGAACGACCCGAAGGCACTCGCTCAGGCCTGGGCCGAATTGCTCGGCGACCCGGCCGCTCGACGACGGATGGGCGAGTCGGGGGCATCGGCGGTGCGGGCCCGGTTCACGGCCGACGAGATGGCTCGCCGCACGCTCGACGTGCTGGCCGGCTACCATGAGCGGTATCGCTCGCGCACTTCCGAGGCCGTCGCGCCGTGAGCCAGCCGTTCGTTACTTCGCGTCGAGTCGAGTTCGGCGACACCGACATGGCGGGCATCGCCCACTTCTCGAACTTCTTCCGCTACATGGAAGCGGCCGAGACGGACTTCCTGCAGTCGGTCGGCCTCTCGGTGACATGGCGAGAGGGCAACTTGCGATTCGGATTGCCGCGCGTGTCGGTGGGGTGCGATTTCAAACGCCCGGCGCGATTCGAAGACGTTTTGCAGATCGCGGTGACGGTCGAGGAAGTGGGGCGGAAGTCGATTCGCTATCGCTTCGACTTTTCGCGGGACGGAGCGGAAGTCGCTGTCGGGCGGATCACGGCCGTCTATTGCCGAACCACGCCCGACCACGGCATCGAATCGATCGAGATTCCGCCCAATTTCCGGGCGAGGCTTTTGGGCGTCACATCACCGGAATGAACGGGGCGGCCATTCGACCCGGCGGCACCACGAAGGGCCGACCCGGGCGAGTCTCCATCAACCGACCCGTGGCGGCGTCCACGATGATTTCGTCGCCGCCGGGCACGACCTGAATCTTCACGACCCGTGTGCCCTTCTCTTCGGTCATCGTCACGGAATGGACGAGAACCTGCGAAGACGGGCCGGGCGTCGAGATCAGCATCTCGGGGATCGGGACGGCTTTCATCACGAACAGGGCATCGGCCGACATGGGAGCTGGGTTCGGGACGGGCTCGGCCGAGATTTCTCGCTGGCCCCAGAGGAAGGCCCCACCTCCCACGAGGATCAAGGACACGACCGCGACGGCCACTCCCCAGGGAATCGCGTTGGGTCGCGGCAGACTGTTGGATGCGTTCGACATAACAAAGAACTCCTTGACGGAGCGGTCTCTTTCGACAAGACGACTGTCGCTACCCGGAATATCGCTCGGCAGCCTGGCCCATTTTCAAAGACCGGAAGAAACTTGGCCGACCCGTACCTCCAACGACTGACCGGCCAACTGATCGACGGCGTCGATCGGCTTCCAGCCGCGTTCCGAGCCCGACACGCCGCCTGGATTGCGGCCCGGCAAAACCCGGACGGGGGCTTCTCCGGCCGCGAGGGCGGGTCGGACCTGTACTATACCGGCTTCGCACTTCGCGGCTTGGCGGTGTTACAAAACCTTGACGAGGCTCGTTGCCACCGGGCTGCCCATTTTCTCCGCTCACGCCTCACCGGCACCGCCGACGTGATCGACCTGTTCTCCCTGCTCGTCAGTTCCTTCCTGGTTCAACTCGGCGGCGGGCCAGACGTGCTGGCCGACGCCCCGTCGGATTGGCCGGACCGCGTGGCCGCGACCTTCGAGACGCATCGCCACGCGGACGGCGGCTACTCGAAAGCTCGAGCGGGCACATCCGGAAGTACGTACACGACGTTCCTGATCGCCCTGGCGCTCGAACTGCTTGGCAAACAGCCCCCGAATCGCGAGGGACTGATCGCCTTCTTGAAGAGCCGTTATCGGGCCGGTGGATTCGTGGAGATTCCGCAGATGAAACGTGCGGGCACGAACCCGACGGCCGCTGGCATCGGCACGTTGCAATTACTCGACGCACTCGATGAATCGACGTCGAGCGGCGTTGCCGAGTTCCTGTTGGGAATGCGTTGCGACGAAGGTGGCCTACGCGCGAACGACCGCATCCCGACGGCCGACTTGCTTTCGACGTTCACCGGCGCGTGGACCCTGGCCGATGTCGGGGCACTCGACCGACTCGACGCATCGGTTTTGCGAGCGTATGCCGAATCGCTTGCCGGCCCAGACGGCGGCTTCCGCGGCGGGGCCTGGGACGCCGGGGCGGACGTGGAATACACGTTCTACGGCGTCGGAGTGCTGGGGCTGTTGGCGTGAACGAGTGGCTATCACATATCCTGGGAACGCGACTCCGCAGTCCTTGAGCGCGGTTCGCGCCGGTCATCAAGCGTCCTTTAAGTGAGCCTTCATCGCCTTGTAGGCTTCGTCCCAGCGTCGCCGAATCGTGCGCTCGTTCACCTGGAACAGTTCGGCCATCTCGACTTGCTTCCAACCGTGATAGTAACCGAGCATGAACACTTCGCGCTGTTCGACGGGCAACGTGTCGGCCGCTTCGTGGAAGGCTTGCCAGCGGTCGAGGTCTTCGTCGGCCGGCGCGGGCGGTTCCTGGATGTCGACTGAACCGATCTTCGCGACCCGCCGATAGCGCTTCACCAGGTCCAGGAGTTGCCGACGAATCTGCTCGGCGGCGAGGCCGAAGAACTGTCGTGTGTCGGCCGGGGTGACTTGCCGCAGGGCTCGGAGCAGGCGAATCATCGCCTCCTGAACGACGTCGGCCGTCTCCTCGAATCGGCGCACCCCCGGGTAGCGGTTCAACATGCCCCGAGCGAGCGTCTCGAACCGGGCCAGCACGGCCGATGCCAACTCGTTGTCGGCGGTTCGGTCGCCGGTCCGGGAACGGCGGAGCAGGACGCCGAGGGTCATCGAATCGAAGGCCGCATGTGTCATGGAAATCCGCCGCGAGTCCGGGGGCACCCCGATCAATGCGGTCGGCGGGTCCGATAGCACAAGATTTAGTCCCGTTGCATGATCAAGGCCTCGCCGAGGCCGCTCGCTTCCTGGCGGATAACCTTGCCATCCGCGATATCGACCCACGTTTTCGCCGAGATTCCCCGAGCTCTGTATACGATCACCCAGCACGTGTACGCCTTGCCACGGTTCTCGATCACCTCGGTTTCGTCCTCGACGCGGGCCAGCAGTTCTTTGGGCTGATCCGGGAACGGAACGGCAAAGCCCAACTCTTTTTTCAGAACCTGTTGCATGACGACCTTCAACGCGTCGGAGACGGGATCGACGTTGGCGGCCCGCCACGCCTGACCGGGCCGAAGGGGCGGAAACTTTTGCAGCGGCTGGAACGGCGAATAGGCGGCCTTCGAGACGAGCGGGATTGGCTCGATTGGCGCGACCGTCTTGCCGCTACCGGAGTCGAACTCGCATTCGCCGACCAGTTGATCGCCGACCACGCGACACTCGAGAGTGGCGTCGGCCTTCATGTCGACGCCCACGCCCGAAAACTGGATCAAGGTGCGGGCGTTGAGGCCGATTAGTTCGCCATCGCGATTCACGGTGCGAGTCGTCAGAAAAAGCGGGATGCGAATCTCAACGGGGCCAATCTTCAGGTTCAAGTCGCGCATGCGGCTCGTCAATTCGAAGGTGCCGTCCTTCTTCGGGGCCATCCGCGTCTCGGCCGATCCGATTCGCTTGTCCTTGCGATAGACGATCCAGGTCGCATGTTGCGGCGCGACTTCATCGGCCAAATCGAGCGCGAAGGCCGGCTCCGTGCCGGACCGAAGCCACGGCAGCCACTTCTCGAAGGCGAGCCAGCCAAGGGCCGTCAGCCAGGCAGCCACGATCGCAAAGACAGCCAGGCGCGGGGGCATCGCGAAACCTCAATTAGACGATCGACTCACTTCGCCAGGCCGAAGTCGGACGGCAGGCGTCGCCAGGCACTGTGAATGTGGTTGTTCGGGTTGCC
>JANLUE010001056.1:0-3833 GCA_031363325.1 Gemmataceae bacterium | reverse complement strand
GGGACCGCCGTTCACGGCGGTTTCGGCGAAGCCGTATTCGGCCCGCCGTTTACGGCGGGTCGCCTACTTCCCCTCGAACAACTTCCCCAAGCCCAGTTTGATTTCCTTCGTGTCGCCGGCCTTGATGATCGCCTTGTTGGCTCGCTCGAGCATGTTCTTCTCGAGCGAAGGTTTGGCCTGCGTGATCGTGTCGTGGAGCGCGTTGCCGATGATCTCGGCCGCCTCGCCGCCGAGGCCGGCCGTGTGTTCCACTTTGAATTGATCGTAGCTCAACTTCGCGTCGAGTACGCGCAAGCGAAACGTCACATCGGGAAGCAGGCTACCTGTCTTCACGACCTTGCTCGTCGATTCGCAACGCAACCCCAGGATCGGCCGGCACTTGGCCCGCGTCTCGCCGCTGTACAATCGGAGGCCGGCCTTCCAGATCTGCTGTTCGAATTGGATCTTCACGGGCAGCGTGACGAGCACATCGAACGTGAGTTTGCCCTTCTCCGGGTTCTTCAAGTTCAACACCTGCACGGTCAGGTTCTTCTCGGGGTCGACGGCCTCGACTTTCACCTTGCGCCAGGTACCGTCGTTCTTCAGTTTTTCCTGCGTCTTGGGTTTGAGGAAGAAGCCGTCCTTCTCCCAAGTGATGCCGTTCGCGACCATCTTCTGACGGCCCCAGTTCAACTTCTGGTCGATGAGGGGGCTTGGTAGAGCGGCGGTTGCCATGGAGCGGATGATCTTTTCCAGGTCCTGCGCGGGCGGCGGGTCGATCGGCTTGCCGGCCGGCGGATCGGCGAAGATCGGCACGGCGAGGGCAAGGCTCAGGAGCATCGTTCGCATGACCGGTACCTCGGACTCGTCCGATACGAAGCGCCGCGATCGGCAAAACTTGCGGGCGGTTTCGCGCCGAAACGTTTGCGGCATCGGACGCGCGATGATGTTACCCTACGCCGAAGGCCATCGCCGTGAAGGATTCGCCCCAGAAGCTCAGATCCCCTCGGGGTTGCGGTTGAACTTCTGGTACGGCAGGCGGATGTTGCCGGCGAGTTGCACTTGGTCCGCGCGCAGCACGCCGACCACGTCGAAGCCCTTCTGGCCGGCGGCCGTGACCACGTCGTCCTGATCGACGCCGTCGCCCGAGACACCGAATCCGCCGATCAGTCCCCGCGTCGGCCGATACAGGGGGGCACTTCCCGGGAAGAACACGATGCCGTTCTGATTCGCGATGTTCGTTGGGTCGCGGAAGTTACTCGCGGGGAAGAACGCGTCATGCCCGAGCACGGTCTTGAACGCGCCGGCCTGGAGGCGCTGGCCGTCCTGCCGGGCCGTGAACGGATTGACGTTGCCGTCGCGCAAGATGGAGAACGTACCGGGGACGTTGAAGTCGACGGCGCTTGGGAAGCGCGGCAGCGAAACGAATCGGAACGTGCGGTTCGTGAACGCCGTCCCGGCGGCGACGCCCGGCACGCGATCGATCGCCTGTAGCTTTGCCGGGTTCGCGTAATAGTTGACGTTTCGCGATTTCGCGACAGCCACGTCGATCGAGAACACCGTCGCGTCGGGCATGCGGAACAGGCCCACGAGGTTGCCGTTCAAATCGCAGACGGCGAAGACCATCTTCGTGGCGACGCTCTGCACGAGTCGTTCGATGGTGGCGTTGGCCGGGTTCGCGAACGCCGCCGGCAAGCGGATTGCCGCGCGGGTCTTGTTCGCCTGATCGATGCCCTTCTGAATGATTTGTCGCACCTCATTGGCCGAGATGCCGACCCCCGCGTGCGGCGTGACGAGCCAACCTTCCGGCACGCGTAGGCCGGCGATCAGAGTCGGCCCGCCTGGGAGGGACACCGTGCGATTGACTCCCGAGTCCGGGTTGCCGACGCCGAGCCGGAAACCGAAATCGCGGAGCGCCTTCGGCCCCCGATCGAACCCGCCGGGGCCAAACACTTCGAGCTGAATGCCAACCAGATCGATTCGCCCGGCCGGAAGTTGAATCCCGGCTGGAAGCGTCGCACCGTTGAGCGGCGCGCGATAGCTGACGGAACCAATTCCACCGAGCGCCGCGAACGCGATGTATTCCGATTCGAGCGAGCGATCGAGCTTCGTCGAATTGAAAATGGTGCTGAGCGATGAGTTCTCCTCGCTCGCGAAGCCGGTCTTGCCCGGGAAGAACACGCCGATCCCGCCCGCGACCGTGCCGTTCTTGAAGATTGGAATCCCACCCGGCAACGTGGCGATGCCCCGGCTCTGGGCGTTCGGCAACAGGCCCGTCACGAAGCCATACGAGTCCGGCACCGCGAGTTGTTGCCCGGCCGGCACGAACGCCGGGTCGATGTTGAAGCGTTGCGCGAGTGCGATGTCGTCGCCCGTGCCGCGCACGCCGTCCGCACCGGGATGAACCGAGCCATCGCGATTCGTGTGCTCGATCGCGAACAGATCCACTTCGGGCGTGTTCGGCACGTTCGGCGGGAAGTGCGCGCCAATCCCGACCGGCGCGACGAAGCCGGGCCCACGCAACGTCGAGTTGAGCGGCGCATTCGGGTTCGAAACGACTTCACGCTCCGAGATCGTGGTCTGACTCAGATTGCGAATCGTTCGCGACGTGAGTGGTGCCTGGGCGTTGCCGAAGAACGCCCCGGTCCGGGCCTTGGCGATCGCGCCATCGATCGCAAACACGAGGTTGGCCGTGTTGCCGGTGATTTCCGGCGCGACGCCACCTTCGGTGCGAACGCCGAGGATTCGGCCACCGCGATCGACAATCGCGATGATCGCGTCCTCGCTCGCCGAAGCGGCCGCGGCCCGTCGGAGAAGCTGGCTCACCTCGTTGGTGCTCAACGTCGCATCCGGGCCGGCACCCACGGGCGTCGGCTTCGGGTTGTTGCGCGCCACGCGATCGGCCGGGCTGGCCGTGACGTTGTCGGCGAGCGAAATGCGAACCACATCGTTCGACCCGCCGCCCGTCGTGATCGTGTTCGAGCCGCTTCCACCGATAAACTTCTCGCTCGCCGCCCCGCCCGTGAGCGTGTTCGTACCCGACCCGCCGATCAGCTTTGTGCCGGCCCCGGCGTTCGTAATCGTCGTTGCCCCGCCGCCCGCTTCGAGGATGTTCTTGCCCGTCCCACCATCAATCGTCGCGGCTTGCAAAACGTTCGACGCGATGCGTACGAGATCGTTGCCGGCCCCAGTATTCACCGCGATCGTCGTGACGGCCGCCGGGTCGAACGACCCGAGCGTGCCGGTCTGATCGAGGACGACCAGGCGCGTGCCCTCGTAGCGAATCAGGAGGTGATCGTTCGCGGCCGTGCCCGTGACTGTGAGCGCGCCGCCCGCCAGAATCGCGGACGCGCCGGGGTCGCGACTCTCGAGCGCCTCGACGCGCAGGCTGGACCACTTCCGTGTCATGAGCCGGCTCCCCCGAATGACGGCAAGTTCGGACCACGGCCAATACCCGATCCGCAGACGGCGAGCAAGGGGGTAGATGGAATTCGAGTGGAGAAGATTTCCTCAAGTTCGCGCGCAAGTCCGCCGACACGCCGCGTCCGGATGCGGTAAGGACGGTCGACGGTCATACCAACGGGCACCAACTCTTCCCCAACGGTTGGGGCGGGGCTTGCCGGGACTTCACTTGTCGTGGGGTCCCGGTTTTTTACGCACTTTTCGGCGCACACGGCGCAGTAGAAAGTACACGAATACGCCCCATAAGACACTATAAGACACTGGCCTTCGGCCGAATTGGGAAGCAAACTTCCCATATGCCACTTCGCTGCTCCACGTCTTCGACGCTCTCGACTCGACGGCCAGGACGAACGCTCGACTCGACGGCCAGGACGAACGCTCACCTCGACCGC
>JANLUE010001034.1:0-3184 GCA_031363325.1 Gemmataceae bacterium | reverse complement strand
ACAATATCAAACTCGCAATCTCGAATCCGTGCATCGAGGTTTGGCTCCTCATTCACTTTGCGGAGCATGCCGCGAACCGCTCACGAGTGAAGGTTCGAGAGCAACTGAAAAAGTTTCTCCCGAGGTATGACAAGGATGTCGCGTTCGCCAAAGACTTCGCGCCAGGGTATAAGGACGCGGTGGTGAGAGCGATCAAAATGACCGAGAGGGCGGTTGCCCTCGAGCGGGAACACCACGAACACAACCCTTCCACCGGCTTCTACCTGCTCACGGAACGCATCAAAGAAGAGTGAAGCTCGTGTACTCGCCTTCCCATAGCGCCGCACTTTCATTGGGCCGACTCAAGCGGGCGGACGGCGAAGTAATTCGGCGGGTCCGTGGACGGGCCGAGCGTGGCGACAATTCGGGTGCGCCGGGGCATTCCGGTGTTCGCTGACAGTATGGAGTTCACGGGGCGCCGGGGAAAGGGTTTTATCAAGGTCTATGGCGAGGGCGGAAGTTCGCCAATGGATACTCGAAGTCTCTTCTTCCCGTCGCCGTGATCTATGGCGGAAACGCAAGTGGAAAGAGTAACGTCGATTGCCACCCAAAGATCGACGACGCCGTTCAACAGGCGAAATCGAACAATATCAAACTCGCAATCTCGAGTCCGTGCATTGAGGTTTGGCTCCTCATTCACTTTGCGGAACATGCCGCGAACCGCTCGCGAGTGAAGGTTCGACTCGTAGACTCCCCCCATGTTTCCTCTCCTCCTCGCGTTCGTCGTGTCGGCCGAACCCGATCGGCCGTTCGCCATCACGGTGGTCGATTCGGCGACCGGCCGGGGCGTGCCGCTCGTCGAATTGCGCACCGTTCACGGCACGAAGCACGTCACCGATAGCGCCGGCCTGGTCGCGTTCGCCGAGCCGGAGTTCCGGAACACATCGGTGTTTTTTTATGTGTCCGGGCACGGCTACGAGTTCCCCAAAGATGGCTTCGGCTTCCGCGGCAAGGCGATCGAGGTGACGCCCGGCGGATCGGCGACGGTGAAAATCGACCGGGTCAACGTCGCCGAACGGATGTATCGCGTCACCGGGGCGGGCATCTATCGCGACTCCGTTCAGGTCGGGGCCAAGGTGCCGATCGAACAACCGCTACTGAATGGCCGCGTGCTCGGCTCGGATAGCGTCGTGAACGCAATCTACCGGAACCAGCTCTACTGGTTCTGGGGCGACACGAATCGGGCGAACTATCCGCTCGGCAACTTCCACGTACCCGGCGCGACGTCCGACTTGCCCGCGAACGGCGGGCTCGACCCGGCCATCGGCGTCGACTTGAAATACTTCCTCGACGCGGACGGGTTCGCCAAGAAGACGGCCGAGATGCCGGGCAAAGGGCCGACCTGGATCATGGCGCTCGCGGCTTTGCCGGACGCCACCGGTCAGGAACAACTGCTGGCCACGTTCACCAAGATCGAGCCGCCGCTCAAGGTCTACTCGCGCGGCCTCGCCGTTTTCGACGACGAGGCGAAACAATTCAAGAAAATCAAAGACGTTGATCTGTCGGCCCCGATCTTCCCGACGGGCCATGTTTTCCGTCACGGCAACCACGTCTATTTCGCGAGCCCCTATCCGCTCGTGCGAATGCCGGCGAAGGCGGAGGCGTTTCGCGACCCGAGCCAGTGGGAAGCGTTCACCTGCCTGGTCGATGGCAAAGTCGATCGCGACTCTGCCGGAAAGCTTCGCTACTCCTGGAAGGCGAACGCGGCACCGGTCGGGCCGAAGGAAGAAGCGGCACTGATCCGCAAGAAGTTGCTGACCACGACCGAGGCCCGATACGACCTTCGCGATCGCGACTCGGGCAAATCCATTCAGGCGCACGCAGGCTCCGTCAACTGGAACGCCCATCGCCGACGCTGGGTCATGATCGCCGTCGAACAGTTTGGCAAGACCTCGAACCTCGGCGAAGTTTGGTACGCCGAATCGGACGAGCCGACCGGCCCCTGGCGGTACGCCGTCAAGATCGTGACGCACGATCGCATGAGCTTCTACAACCCGAAGCAACACCCCCAGTTCGACGCGGCCGGCGGCAAGTCGATCTATTTCGAGGGAACGTACACCCACGATTTCGCAGGCAACCCCGAGATCACCCCCCGCTACGAGTACAACCAGGTGATGTACCGATTGGACTTGAGCGACCCCCGTGTCGCCCTGCCGCGTCCAGTGCCCGGCACGGACTTCGCGGCCCTCGACCGCAAGGTGCCCGGCTCGATCGCGCTACCGGGAACCGAGTTCTTCTTGATGTCGAACGACAAAGCAGGCCCGGCGACCGTTCCCGTGTACCAATTCATGTCGACGACTGGCGAACGACGCTTCGCCAGCGCCGACAAGTTGGAAGGTTTCGAGCGCCGGCCGAA
The DNA here is from genome assembly GCA_031363325.1 of Gemmataceae bacterium. GTDB lineage: Bacteria > Planctomycetota > Planctomycetia > Gemmatales > Gemmataceae > SIAJ01. The sequence goes on along the minus strand of JANLUE010001034.1, from coordinate 789 downwards.
AGCGATCGGCAGGGCCTGGGCGATTCGTTAGTGCCGCAGCAGGAACTCGTTCAAATTGAACAGCGCATATTGCAGATCGAATAGCCCCACGGCCCGGTCGGAAAGCCCCTCGACGTGCTTGGCGACGACCGTGAGTTCCGACGCCGTGGGGCGACGGCTCAGCGTGGCCAGATAGATTTGCTCCACGATCCAAGCGGTCGATTTCCCGTCCTTGATCCAACCGGCGATGCGGCCTTTGGGCGACTTGACTTTGTCCACGAGGCCGGCGTTGTTGAGCAAGTGTAGGACTTGCGGCAGGCCGGGGTCTTCTTCACGGGCGCACTCGCACGTCACATCGCGCACTGGCTTCGAGAACGCTTGCAGGAACGGATGGCCGATCCCGCCCTCGGCCAACTCGATCGCCCGCGTACCCGCCGGGTAGCCCTTGAACGATTCCGGTAGCCCGGTCGCCAACGAGACCGCGTCGAGAATCTGCTCGGCCGAAAGCATGCGCACCGCCGACTTGATGAAGTACCGATCCGGCTTGGCGGCGAAAGCCGATTGGGTCGGCGCGACGCTTGCGAGTTGATACGTCCGCGAATTCAGAATCAGTCGCACGAGCGGCTTGAGCCGATGCCCGCCGCGGACAAACTCATCGGCGAGGGCCTGGAGCAATTTCGGATGGCTTGGCGGGTTCGTCTCGCGAACGTCGTCGACCGGATCGACGAGGCCACGGCCCAACAGATGAAACCAAACGCGATTCGTCAGCGACCTGGCGAAGTAGGGGTTCGCGGGGTTCGTGAGCCAGTC
>JANLUE010001028.1:0-2780 GCA_031363325.1 Gemmataceae bacterium | reverse complement strand
CATCGCGCAACTCGCAACCGTTCCGGGGAAGAAAGTTGATCTGGTCATGACCTCTCCGAGTCTGTGGTTGTCGTTCGAGGCTCGGGGCGATTGGCGTGATCCATTCGAGGCGGACTTAGAGCATGTGTTATGTACGGAAGGGAAATCGACTCCCCACGTCTGGCGGCGAGAACCCTTTTCCGATCGCCGCACTCCAAATGAATCGCGGGGGACGACGGTTCTCCGCAGGGGCGCGTGGCCAAGTCCGCCGGTGTGTGAGGGATGCTAGGCGCGAATCGGTTCGGCCGCCAAAGTTCTCGCCGCCGATACCTCCGATAGGCTGGGCCTATGTCGGCCGAAAGGTTGCTCGGACATGGAGTTGCAGCAGATTCGCTATTTCGCCAAGGTGGCCGAGCTCGAAAACTTCACCCGCGCGGCCGAGGCCTGTCACGTCACGCAACCCTCGCTCAGTCAGCAAATCTCGAAGCTCGAACGGGAACTCGGGCACCCCCTCTTCGAGCGACTTGGTCGTGGCGTGCGACTCACGGACGCCGGCCGCCAGTTCCGCGCGCGGGCCGTGCGAATCCTCGCTCTGATCGACGAGGCACGTTCGGGCATCGTCGACGAGCCGGACGCCGGCCGGGTTGTGATCGCGGCCATCCCAACCATCGCCCCCTATTTTCTGCCGACCGTGTTGACCCGCTTCGCGGCCGCCTGTCCCAAGGCCCGCGTCGAAGTCGTCGAAGAAACGACCGCCCAGACGGTTCGCTTGCTTCACGAAGGAGCGATCGACGTCGCCATTCTCGCGTTGCCATTGAAGGACGACGGGCTTCAGTGCGAAACGCTGTTCGTGGAAGAACTGCTCGCGGTCCTGCCGACGAATCATCCACTCGCCGACCGGGCATCGATTGCGATCGAAGACTTGGCGGTCGAACCGTTCGTCCTCTTGCACGAAGCTCACTGCCTAACCGGCACGTCGCTGGCGTTCTGCACCCAGAAAGAATGCACTCCCGTCGTGGTTGCCGAGACGCATCAGTTGGCGACGATCCAGGAATTGGTTCGGCTCGGGCACGGCGTCTCGCTGGTGCCCGAAATGGCCGCCCGGGCCGACAGCCACGCCGGCCGCAAGTACATCCGCCTCACCGACCCCCCAACGCGAACCATCGGCCTCGCCTGGTGCCGAACGCGGCACCTGCCCAAGGTCGCCTGGCGGTTCGTCGACGTGGTGCGAAAGGCCGGTTCGCCGCACGGCAGTTGTATCATGCCCTGACGACCCCTGGCATTGCTCGAATGCGAACCAAATCGCTCGAACAATCGTGCTTCGCGCGCGCCGGGAACCACGCTACAATTTCAATTGGATTGGCCGATTTGGTCCGAGTGTACTGCTCACGAGGAGCCCGAAATGGCGTTGATACAGGTATCCGACCACGACCTGCTCAAGGCTGTCGAGCGTATGGGTCCAGAACGTTTCGACGCCTTTCTTGAGCAGGCACTGACGCTTCACAAGGCCCCGAGAGCCAAAACTCTATCGACTCAAGAAACCCGCCTGTTCGAGCGGATCAATCGCGAGGTCCCGGATGAAGTATCGAGCCGATATGAGAAACTGCTTCGTGTTCGGAAGCGGCGAACTCTAACCGAGGCCGAGCGGACGGAGTTGATCGGGCTGGCCGAGAAATACGAAGATCGCGACGCCGATCGTGTGGCCGCACTCGTCGAGTTGTCCCAGCTACGGCGAGTCCCGTTTCGCGCGCTGGTTCGTCAGTTGGGAATCGAACCGGGCCTGCCCAATGGGTAGGCTGCCAATTGCCGTTCGGCGATTCGTGTTCCAACGAGCCGACGGGCGATGCGAATTCTGCCTCTCTTCGGCCTGATTCGCCTACTCGACATTTACCATTGAACACATCCAACCGCGCAGTCGGCGCGGAGTCGATGCGGTCTCCAATTTGGCCCTTTCGTGTCCGGGATGCAACGGCTATAAATCCAATCGCACAAGCGGCCGAGATCCGATCACGCGCCGTCGTGCCAGGCTGTTTCATCCTCGTCGAGATCGATTTACGGATCACTTCTCGTGGTCTGACAGCGGGCTCTTCATGATTGGAATGACTGCTGTCGGCCGTGCGACGATTGCCACACTTCGGCTCAATCGGGATAGCCTCGTCAATTATCGCCGTGCCTTGATTCAAGCCGGTGAACATCCGCCGACTTGACCCACCTCCTCAAGCCCATTCACCTTGCCAATCCCCATCGCGCCGCGCACTCTGATAGTTTCGTCCCCGGAGCTACACCGCGATGCGCCGCGTTCTCCTCACGCTTCTGGCCCTCGGAGGCACTTGCATGTCCGCCCCGGCCGCCGACGAGCCCATGACCAAGGTCGGCACCGTCGAAGGAATCACCGAATACCGTCTCCCCAACGGCTTCCGGGTCCTGCTCTTCCCCGATCCGTCCAAGAACATCGTCACGGTCAACAACACGATCTTCGTGGGTAGTCGCCACGAAGGGTACGGCGAAACGGGCATGGCTCACCTGCTCGAACACCTGGTGTTCAAGGGCACGCCGACTTTCCCCGATGTCCCCAAGGCACTGCGCGATCACGGGGCGGGCAACCGCTTCAACGGCACCACCTGGGTCGATCGCACCAACTACTACGAGACGATGCCCGCCTCCGACGAGAACCTCGAATTCGGCATCAAGCTCGAAGCGGATCGACTCGTCAACAGTTACATCAAGCGCGAAGACCTGATTTCGGAAATGACCGTCGTCCGCAACGAGTTCGAGGCCGGCGAAAACAACCCGGAGTCGAT
>JANLUE010001000.1:0-3072 GCA_031363325.1 Gemmataceae bacterium | reverse complement strand
CCGCGTAGCGGTTCGAGCGAGGCCGGGGTCGGGGCGACACGGAAGTCGGAGCGACGAATTGGTGGAGCCCGTTGGGTGGCTAAGGAATCGCCGAAGTTAGCCGCGAGGCGCTAGCCGAGCGCGTCACGCGGCTCCCGGAATTCACGTGACGCGCTCGGCTAGCGCCTCGCGGCTAACGGTCTCATTATGTTGCGCATCGCTCTCATGATGTTGCTGGCCGCGCCCGCCTTCGCGGACGCTCCCGTCGCTCAATACCTGTTCCCCGCCGGCGGGCAGCGCGGCAAGACAGTCGCCTTTCAAGTCGGTGGCTTGAACCTGAATCAGTCGTGTTCGCTGGAGATGATCGGTCCCGGTGTCCAGGCGACGCCGATCGTCAAGCGAACGGCGAGTCCCTGGTTCGAGGGGCCACTCTTGCCATTGCCGGATTCGCAGCGCCAGGAAGATTATCCGCGCCCCATGGCCGGTTCGGTCGCGATCGCGGCCGACGCGAAGCTCGGCCATCGATACGTCTTGCTGCGAACCGCCCAGGGGGTCACTTCGCCACTTCGCTTCGTGGTCGGTGAACTTCCCGAGGTCGCCGAGGACGAACGCGAGGGTCGCCCAGTCGCGGTCCTCGTCGCGCTGCCGGTCACGGCCAACGGACGCATCTACCCACACGAAGACGTTGATGCGTGGTCAGTCACCTTGAAGAAGGGCCAATCGCTGTTCGTTCAGGTCGACGCCAACCGAATCGGTTCGCCGCTCGAAGCGAAGATCGAAGTGCTCGGCCCGGGTGGTCGGCTCATGGCTGACGCGGTTGGTTCCGCTGGGCACGATCCCCAGCTGTTCGCGACGGCCACGGACGACGGAGTCCACGAGGTGCGCATCACGGACGCCCGGTCCGATGGCGGGCCGTCGTTCGTCTATCGACTGACGCTGACCACGGGGCCGGCTGTCGAAAGTGTGTTTCCGCTCGGCGGTCGGCGGGGACGGCCTCTTGAACTTGAACTGACCGGCGGCGGCGTGCCGGCCCGAGCGACGATGCGCCTCCCTGGCGAGACTGGCAAGTCGGCGCGGGTCGCGATTCCCATGGAACGCGGTTCGACTCCGCCGATGACGTTTGATCTCGACGATTTGCCCGAAGTGCGTGAAGGCGAGATCGCCGACCCGGTTCGCGGCAACTTTCTGCCGATTCCGTCTGTTGGCAACGGCCGAATTACTGCGGCCGGCGAGGTCGATCGCTGGGGCTTCACCGCCAGGAAAGGTGAAGTCGTCGAGGTCGAACTTCGCGCCGCCCGGCTTGGCTCGCCATTGATCGGCGTCCTGTCGATCGCCGATTCGACCGGCAAGGAACTCATGCGCGTTGAGCCGACTGACGGCCCCGACCCGAGCTTGCGGTTCGTCGCGCCGGCCGATGGATTGTTCGTGATCGCGGTTCAGGATCGATTCGCGCGTCGCGGTGGGCCGACGTTCGCCTATCGCCTTCGTGTGGATCGGCCGAAGCCCGATTTCGAGTTGAGCTTCGCGTCGCTCGGCACCGCGGTCGTGCGCGGCAAGTCGGAAAAGCTGAAGCTCGCGATTCGCCGAACCGGGGGCTTCAACGGGGCCGTCTCGATCGGCTTCCACGAACTTCCGCCCGGCCTGTCGGTCCCGCCCGGCTTGATGTTCGCGCCCGGGCAACTCACGCTCGAAGTGCCGATCCAGGCCGATTTGGCCGCGAAGATCGAACAACATTCGATTCGCGTGCGCGGGACGGCGCTGATTCCGCGTGTCCCCTTGACGACCGCGATGACCCCGGTCGTTCGAACCGCCACCTGGATCGACGATGCGTCGATCGATCGGGCACGGGTCGCGATCGCCATGGCGACGCCGTACAAGATCGCGGGCGATTACGAATTGAAATTGATTCCGCGCGGCACGGTCTACACGCGTCGCTATCGCATCGAGCGCAATGGCTTCGCGGGGCCGATCGAGATCGAACTCGCCGATCGCCAGGCCCGCCACCTCCAAGGTGTCACGGGTCCGAAGCTGATTGTCCCGGCCGACAAAAGCGAATTCGACTATCCGATCGCGCTGCCGCCCTGGATGGAGACGGGCCGCACGTGTCGCGTTTGCGTCATGGGAACCGCCACGTTGAAAGACGCGGCCGGTATCGAGCACGTCGTCAACTATTCCTCGCGCGAGCAGAACGATCAGATCATCGCGGTCGTCGAACCCGAACGATTGGCAATTCGGCTCGATCGCCCAACGGTCCTGGTCGAACCGAACACGTCCGTCGAACTGAAAGTGACGGTAAGCCGCGCCAAGGGCCTGGCGGGTGACGCGAAGATCGAAGTCCTCGTTCCCCGCGAGATTGCGGGGGTTTCGGCAAAGCCAATTGCGGTCGCGGGTGAGGTTGGCACGTTGAGATTGGAGTTTGGCCCGACGGCCCGCGGCCCGTTCGTGCGGCCGCTCACGATTCGAGCGACCGTGCTCGATGGCGGCAAGCCCGTCATCGCGGAGCGGACGATCGAGTTGGTGCGGCCGTAGATCAAAAAAAACTGCTCTTGCCAACTCCGCAGCTGCTTCGCTAAACTTCCGCCTCCCGAGAATCCGCCCGGCTTGCCGGGTGGCCCGGAACCACGAGGGTTGCCGGGGTTCGCGGTCACCAAGGAGGGTTCGACATGCCGGCCAAGGAAAGCCCGCGCCCGGTCATCGGCATCAACGCCGATTTCTACGCGGCGACCAAGACCTACAGCGCACATGCCCGCGTGAACGCCGGCTATTTCGACGCCGTCCTGGCGTCCGGCGGCCTGCCGATCCTCCTTCCACCCATCGGCAAGGAAGGTGAAATCGACGCTCTGCTCGACATGGTCGATGGCGTCGTGTTGACGGGCGGGCTCGACATGGACCCGCGCCGCAACGGTCAGGCGATGTCCGGCGTCATCCAGCCGATGGCCGACCGCCGCGACGCCAACGATCGAATCCTGGTGCGCCGGGTCGTCGAGCGCGAGCTTCCGGTCCTCGCGATCGGCGTCGGCATGCAACAGATTAACATCCAGCTCGGCGGCTCGATTCACTTGCACCTGCCGACCGACGTGCCCAAGTCGCTGC
>JANLUE010001027.1:0-6785 GCA_031363325.1 Gemmataceae bacterium | reverse complement strand
GTTGGCCCCGGGCAATGCACCTTCATGGCGTAAGCCGCGTTGTCGCGACCGAGACGCCCGAACAGGGCCTTGAGCCGTTGACGGTTCGGTTCGTCGAGCCGGTCGTCGGCGTCCATCCAAAAGACCCACTCGCCGGTCGCCCGTTCGAGGGCGGCGTTCCGGGCGGCCGCGAAATCGTCGACCCAGGGGAAGTCGACGACGATCGCCCCAGCCGAGTGGGCGATTTGCTTGGTCTGGTCCGACGAGCCGGTGTCCACGATCACGATCTCGTCCACGAGTTCGCGAACCGATCGGAGACAGGCGGGCAGGTGCCGTTCCTCGTCGCGGACGATCATCGTGAGCGAAACACGTGGTCGTGGAGCCATGAGTTCTTCCAGAAAGGTGTCGGCCATCCCGGCCGCATGATTCCAGGTGAAGCGATCGTGAATCGTCGCCCGACCGGCTTCGGCTCGCGCCGAAGCTTGGGCGGCATTGGCGAACACGAACCGCATCCGTTCGACGAGCGAGTCCAGGTCCGGTTCGCGGACCCAGGGCCGGCCGACCGTTTCGAGTTCGCCCACGCGATCGGCCGGGAAAATGGCGAGTCGGGACGGGACGCGGAACGAATTGCGGTCGTCGCACCAGTCGTCGGTCGCGCCCCCGGCCGTCACGATCACTGGTAGACCGCAGGCCATCGCTTCGGCAACCGGAAGCCCGAATCCTTCGCCGCGATACGGATGTACGAGACAGTCGCACGCCGCGTACAGTTGCACGAGTTCAACTTCCGGCAACTCATCGTTGACGTACAGGAGTTCCGGGCCGTCGGCCCGCGTTCGGAACTCAGCGATCGCCGCTTCGGCGGTCTGGCCGCGGTAGACGCCGGTCGAACCGAAGTCCTTCACCACGAGACAAACTTCGTCGTTCGCTGAAAACGCTCGGCCATACGCGGCGAGCAGGAGGTCGAAGCCTTTCCGCCAAATGGTCCCGCCGACGAACAGGAATTTGAACCGCTTACTGGTTGCAAGTTCGAGCGGCTCGACGCTGGGCCGAAAGACGCCCGGGTCGACGCCGTTCGGAACGACGCGGACTTTCTCGATCGGCACGCCACTGTCGATGCAACAGGTTCGCACGGCCGACGAGGGCACCCAGACCTGATCGACGTTCTCGATCCCACGAACCCAGGCGGCCGGAAGGCGGCCGAATTCCCACGGGAGAATAACGACGAGTTTGCCGACCGCGGGGCGAGTGAAGTCGGGCGGCCAGCGATGGCGAACGGTCACTTCGGGCGGGTCGCCGACGACGTGCCCGTGATCGGCCAGTCGAGTCGAGAGTTGGCGATTGACGATCGCCAACGAATGAACGCCGGCCAGCGGGCCATCCCAGGCGAGCGTGAGTGTCCGCCGATTCGACATGACTTTGCGAGGTGAGGGGCGAACCTGAACTCACGCTACGAGTTGGCGATTCGGTCGGCGAGCGATTGACGTGCTCCGTTCACCCGGGCAGTTTGCCCGACTGGAACGACGCCCAGAACCAGCCGGTGAAGCCGCCGGCGTCGCGGGCCAGGCGCTTGGCCCAGCGGCGGTACGATTGCACGAGGTCCGGGTCGGGGGACTTCGGCGCGAATTGCTTAACGGCGTCGAGCCCCTTGGTCCGGGCGTCGGCGAACGCCAACCGGCCGCCGCGTTGAGCCTGGATCAACGTTCGGGCGAGCAGCAACAGGATGCGCGGCACGTCGTCGAGTTCTTCCTCGTCGAGTCCCGCGAGCAAGTTCATGGCGCGATCGGTTCGACCGTCGATCGCTTCCTCGAAGCCGAGCCAGACGCGGAAGTCGGCCGACGACGTGTCTTCTTCCTTCAAGCCAACCGCGTACTCGGCGGCTCGACGCGCTTCGTCCGTGCGGCCGAGCTGGCGAAGCGCTACGACGACCGCGTGCATCATCCACGGATCGGTCGGCTTGCGTTTGTCCCAGTCGGCGGACCACGTGGCGGCCGTCTCGAAATCGCGAATCGAAACCAGTGCCCCGGTCACCTTCGCCCAACCGCGATCGCTCCGGCGAATCTCGTCGCCCATCGATCGAATCAGTTCGTGAAGCCGCGTGCGCAGGGCCGGTTGGCCGAGCGAATCGATCGCCGCGTACAGGATTTCGCGGCCCCCGGCACCCAACGCGATCCAGCGTGGCAAGGCTTCGACGAACGACCAGTCGCCCCGGGCGACGGCGCGATCGACGAACAGTCGGCCGACGGCCGGCGTCGGGCTTCGGTCCATGGCCTCGGCGATTGCCGCGTCGGCTGAGGCCGCGAAGCCGGCCTCGACCATCGTACCAGCCGCTCGATTGACCACGAACGGCGGCGCATCGGGCAAGGCGAGGATTTGCTCGAACGCCAGACGCGAACCGTCCGCATCGTTCTTTTCGCAACGATGTCGAAGCGTGCGGAGCATCACGTGGGGGCCGCCCACGTGTTCTTCGAGCTTTGCCAACGTCCGACCGGCGTCGTCCGGCTCGCCGTCCGTCATCTGTTGATCGAACAAACTGATGCCGGCGAAGGCATAGGCCGGGTCCAACTCGAATGCACGCCGGAAGTCGGCCTTCGCCCCCCGTCGATCGCCGAGCGCGGCCCGAGCTTCGCCCCGATAGCCGAACGCCGACGGATCCATCGGCCCAAGGCGAACGAGGTGTTCGGTCGCGTCGAGGTAATCGGTTTGGGCGTCTTCCTCGTCGAACCAGGTCGCGAGTTGTTGCCAGCCCCAGACGTAGTCCGGGTCGATGTTCACGATCTCGCGCATGCGGGCGATCGCCCCGGCCCGATCGCCGCGTTGCCACATGATCCAGGCGGCGCGGCCCCGCAAGATGAGCGGCGGCCGATCGCCCCAGGCCCGCGGATGGCAAGCCCGCAAGGCTTCTTCGAATCGGCCAAGCCGGGCGTACAACTCGGCCGTCACATCGTAGGCCTGGGCGTAACGCGGATGGACTTCGGTCACGCGGCGAACGATTCGCAACCGCGTTTCGGGGTCGGACTCCGAGCCGTCCTTGCTCTCCAGCCAGGCGATCAGCACCCAGGGATGGAAGTCGTCGGCCTTCTCGATGGTCTCGCGGAGGATGCGTTCGACTTGATCGCCCCAGCCCGCTTGACGCAGGTCGGCGGCGGCCGAGTTGATCGGCCAGGTTGAATCGCACGGCAGCGTGAGCAATTCGCCGAACGCCTCGGCGGCCGCGTCTTCGTCCTTGGTGCGAGCGGCGAGCTGGGCGTAACGAGCGAGTACGTAGGCCCGGCCGTTGCCCGTGATGTGTTCTTCGAGAACCGCGAGCGTCCCCCGGGCCTGCGTAAACTCCTCGTCCATCAGGTGGGCATCGAAGAGCAGCATGCCGGGGTACGAATAACCCGGCTCGAGGTGCAGCGCGTCGCGAAGGTCTTCTTTCGCCGCTTCGCGATCGTCGTTTTGGAGACGGGCCTCGCCACGCATGGCGAGGGCCATCGGGTTGTCCGGCCGCAAGTCGACGAGCTTCTCGGTGGCGTCCAGGAACTCGCCCGGTCGGCCGGCCTCGTTGTACCACTCGGCCAGTTGCTGCCAGCCCCAGTAGTATGTCGGCTCGATCATCACGAGCGCTTGCATCTCCTGGCACGCGAGCGGCAAATTGCCCCGGCGGGCTTCGACCCAGGCGGCCCGGCCCTGCAGGATGATCGGCGGGTCGTTCTCGAACACGGTTGGCGTTGCGGCCGCCTTCGCCTCGTCGTACCGGCCCATCTCGGCCAGGCGCTCGGCCTTCAGGTCGTATGCTTCGAGCCCACGCGGGTTGAGTTGGATCGCGCGATCGAGCGCACCGAGCGCTTCTTCGTTGCCATCCGGGCCGCCCAGCATCCGCGCGACGGCCAGCCAGCCCCGTGGATCGCCGGGCCGTAACCGACACACTTCGCGGGCCACGTCGAGCGCCCGTTCCGGTTCGCTCATCCGGTCGGTCCACGCGCCGAGGTGCCGCCACGCCCACTCATAGCCGGGGTCGATTCGCAAGGCGATCCGTAGCCGCTCGATGGCCTCCCGCTTCATCGCCGGATCGTCGGCATCGAGGTGCTCCTGATCGGCTGCGTTCCACAAATTGTCGGCCAGGTAGCCGTGATTCACGGGGTCGAGCGGTGCCCGCGCGACCGCTTGTTCAAGAACGACCCGCGCCTCCTCCGATCGATCGTCGGCCTCCATCGCGTCCGCGAGTTCCCTCGCCGCGTAGCTCCAACCGGGTGCCACGTGAACCGCCTGACGCAGGGCTTGGATCTGGCCTTCGCGATCGTCCTGGGCCTGACACACTTCGGCGAGATCAACCCAGAGTCGCGCGAGCAACGGATAACGTTCGACCGCCTCCTTCGCGAGTTCCTGGGCTTCCTCGACGCGGCCGACCAGCGTGAGTTGTTGAATCGTCGTCGACCAGGACTGCCACATTTCCGAATGTTCGTCGAACACGTCCTGCAGAATGCGCATCAGGTCGTCGGGCTCGAGCGCGTCGTGGGCCTGGACCGCGTGTTCGCGGAACGCGAGCAGTCCATCGCCGAACACCGGCTGCCGTTTCAGTTCATCGACGATGAACTCGATGACTTCGTTCTTTTCCTCTTCCCCCCGGGCGAGGTTGAACAACTCGCCGATCGCAACTTCGTTGTCGACCGAGCGGCGGACGGCTTCCTCGTACGTCTCACGCGCTTCGCGGGGCCGGTCGTCGCGCACGAGCGCGTGGCCGAGCGTGAAGAAGTACGAGGGGCTCTCCGGCTCGAGTCGGGCGGCGATCTCCAGTTCCGGGAACGCCTCGGTCACGCGGCCGTGATTCGACAAGTGCAGGGCGAGTTCGCGGCGGGCCCAGGCATCGTCCGGGCACAGGTCGATCAGATGACGAATCACCGGCTCGGACGGCGAGCGATCTTCTTCCTCGCCCGGCTCGCCGCGAAGCCAATCGATCAGCAATTGCTGCAACGGATAGTGGTTCGGGAAGCGCTCGCACAAACGGCGAACCCAGGCGATCGCCGCCGTTCGGCCTTCGAGGTCGGCGATGCAACGGGACAGGTTGCGATGCACGTCGGGCGAGAGGGGTTCGTCGCGGAGCGATTCTTCCCAACAGCGTCGGGCCTCGACGAGGTCGGCCCGGACGAGTGCCTGCCGGGCGGAGGAACGCAGCCAGTTCACCTTCGGCGCAAGTGGCCGAGCTTGTTCGGTGAGCGCCTTGCCGACATCGGGCTCGTTGTAGTTCGTCCGCATCTCGGCCGCGAACAACAGCACGTCGCCAACTTCGGCCGGATTCCGCGGGCCGACCGTACCGGACTCGGAGCCGGTGCCGGCCCAACACGCCTCGAGCGCGGCGAACGCGGTCGGCATGTCGTCTTCTTCGCTGAGCGCGTAGAACATGGCCCGCGCCGGGCCCGCCAGTCGGCCACGCGTGCGTTCGTAGCGGCCACGCAGAAAGCGCATCGCCTCGGGGACTTGTTCGAGCGCCCGCGCCGCCCGGAAGTACGCTTCGGCGAATTGTTCGTCGCGATCTTCCAGCGCGGCGGCGAACCGATAGAGGTCGGTCGCTTCCTGAAAGCGCCGTTGTTCCCAGAGGACGTTGCCCAGGATGTAGTACCCGGCCGGCGCGAAGGGGCGTTGCCGGACGGCCGGTCGCATCACGCGCTCGGCTTCGTCGAGCCGCGTCGGGTCCGGGATCAAGGCTTGCGCGTAGTGGTGCGCGAACAGCGGGTCCGCGTCCTTGCGCAACGTTTGGCGGCGGGCGTGCTCGGTTCGTTCCTCGCGGCGGCCCAGGTCGCGCAGCACATTGAGCCGTGTTAGGTGGAACGTGTTGTCTTCGGGGAACAGGGCGATGAGTGAATCGATCGCATGCAACAGCAAAGTCGAATTCGCGTCGTACCGGGCGACGGCCAGTCGGCCGAGGCGCGTTAGGCGATGGCCGGTCTCGGCCGCCTTCATGCCTTCATAGGTCGCCTGCGCGGTCGGCCGATCGTGCCGCAACAAGGCGGCCTGCAGGTCGTGCAGCCGATCGTACCTTTCCCGGTCGGGCAGTTCGAGCCCGTCGAGCCGGTGGACCTGATCGACCGGCAACAGGATCATGCCCCGCGGCCCGGACGAGGCATAGCGCGCGACCAGGATATCGAGTGGGGCTTCGTTTTGTCGACGTTCGGCCGTGTCGGTCAGCCAGATCGAGTTTCGGGCTCGATCGCAGCCGGCCGCGATTTGCGAATGGCTATACCCCGCGTCGACCATCGTGAGCAAGAACGGCAGCTTGCGTTCGAGCAGGCCGAACGCAACCGCCGGCGTGACGGTGAACTCAGCCGTCAGGAAGCCATTGTCGATCGCCCACAGGCGTTCGCGAACGTCGTGCAAGCCGTCCTGGGCGACGACGTCGGTCGGGGCCGGCCGGGCGGGCACGCTCCAGAGCAAGGGGAACAAATCGAGCGGCGAGGCGACTCGACCCGCGCTCGGGCGCGGCAATTCGACTCGCGCCGTCGGCACGACCGGGTCGGACAGTCGGTCGGCGAACTTGGTGTAAAACTCTTCGCCGGACTTGGCGGCCTGTTCGCGGGCCGCGCCGAAATCGCCGCAGTAATAGGCCGTGTCCGCCCGGCGCGCGGCCAACCACTTTTCGGTCTCGGCGTCGCGCAACGGCGACAGTTCGGCGTAGTGTTCGTAACTCTTGCGGGCATCGTTGTACTGCCGCAGGTCCATTTGCATCGCGGCCAAGTGCGCGACCACGATGCCACTTTCGATCCGCCCCGTCGCGTTGATCAGATGATCGAGCGCCTCGCGTTCGCGGCCGAGCAACTGCAAAATGTGCG
>JANLUE010000885.1:0-6004 GCA_031363325.1 Gemmataceae bacterium | reverse complement strand
CTGGCCGACGCTCGTCTGTACGCCAGATGTGATGACGAAAACATTCTGACTCATTGCCCGGAGCGAGGGCACACACGACCGTAAATGCTTGGTCATCGACCAAGTGTTGACCAGGCAAGACTCGCTCCTGGCTCGGCCGCGAGAAGAAATCGAGTTGCGAGCACCTTTCACGGGTTGATCACGACTTCACCACTCGGCCCACGAAACAGGATTTCAAGGCGATTCAATACATCTCGTCCCAGGATTCGCTCTCGACCGGTGAAATCCGCTTGAAGTCGACACGGGTATTCTTGTCCGTCGAGACTGGCCCAGATTTGAATCGCGAGCGATGCGGCCGATCCCCCAGCCACCCCACCGAGAATTGTTTGAATTCCTTTGGTAGGCGACAAACGGAGTGCGAGGCAGTCAGACCACGGAAGGACGGTCGCATCGGCACCGGTATCGGGAATAACCCGGTCCAGAAGTGTTCCGGTCGACCCCGCGCCAAGACGGAACTCGACGTGGACCTGAGGTAATGCTTCGCCGACGTAGGCCGTGTCGTAGCCAAATGCAGTGCGGCGAATGCGACATGGTTCTTGTTCGCGCCCCACGCACGTCAAAAATGGATACAGGCCGGACGATTCCGCTTCGTGCAGCACAGCTACGGGACTTGACCCGGATGCGATGATCGCTCCATTGGCAAAGCCAATCCATTGGCCGTCGTATTGCCGAACGAGTTGATCGCGGACCGCCCAGTAATCCGCCTCATTCTTGCGCCGATCCGGATGGAGTAGTTTGGCAACGTCCGGCGGAAGCATGTCAACGATGGAAGTCATCGACCACCATAAAGTCTTTTCTCATGTCGATGAGGGCATTCTAGGCAATATCGAGCAGGTCGAACATCCAACAACACGAGCCGCCCGGCATCGCCGGGCGGCTCGCGTCATTTCGATTGCTCGACCGATTACGCGTTCTTCAGCAGCGCCCCGATCGGCTTGGACTTCTCGCCTGCGAGGAGGCTCGGGCGGCCGAGGTTGTCGCGGATCTGGGCGTCCTTCTCGAAGCCGAGGGCCTGGTAGATGGTCGCGAACAGGTCGCCGACCGAGACCGGGTTCTCGACGACGCTGTCGGCCCCTTCGCTCGTCTTGCCGTAGACCTGACCGCCAACGATGTTCCCGCCAGCCACGAGGACCGACCACAGGCCTGGGTTATGGTCGCGGCCCGCATTGTTGTTTACGCGGATCGTGCGGCCGAACTCGGACAGCGTGACGACGACCGTGTCCTGGAGCCGGCCACGAGCGGCCAGGTCCTTCAGAAGGGTACCGACGCCGTTGTCGATCTCCGGGAGCCGACGGGTCAGGGCCGGGAAGATGCCGTTATGCATGTCCCAGCCACCGGTGTTCACTTCGACGCAGGCCGCACCGGCTTCGGTGAGTTTGCGGGCGAGCAAGCAGCCGAGGCCGAACTGGCTGCCCATCGTGCCGGCACCGGCGTATTCGGCCTTCAGCGAGGCGTTGATCGGCTTGCCATCGACATCTTTTTCGAGGCCGAACACTTCTTTGTTCTTGGAGATCACGAGGCCGAGGGCCTTTTCGTAGACCTCCTGGTGGGCTTTGGCGGCGTCGCGTTCGGACCCGGTGCTCTTCTGGAAGCCGCTTTCGATGCGGCCGATCAGATCGCCACGCCGTTGCATGCGGGCCATCTTCTCTTCCGGCGAGCCACCGAAGTCACCGGGGGGGCTGGCGTTTTCCGGCGGTCGGCCCGGCGACTGAATCGGCAGGGCACCGAACTTCTGGCCCAGGAACCCCGGCCCGACGCCACCGCCGCCACCAATCGTCATGAACGCGGGCAGTTCGCCTTCGTTCTCGCGGTAGTACCAGGCCACCTTGGCCCCGACGTGCGGTTGCTCGGAAAGCGGGTTGATCGGCAGGCCGGTCATCATCACGCGGGTGCCCCGCATATGATCGCCTTCGGTCGACTTCAGGGTGCGAACGATCGCGGCGTTTTTCATCTGCGCCCCGATTTTCGGGAGCAGTTTGTTGATGCGGATGCCGGAGACGGCGGTCGGGGCGGACTTGGTCTCGCCCATGTTGGCGTGGCCGTCCTTGTCTTCCCAGAAGTCGATGGCCGGATACCCGCCACCGAAGTGGATGACGATCAGGCTTTTGTTCTTCTTCTTGAGGACCGGCGCCTGAGCCCGCAGTTGGTTCAGGAAGCCTTCGGCCGTCAGGGAGAAGGCCCCGAACGCGGCGGCGTGTTTGACGAAGTGTCGGCGGTCAGTAATGCCCCACATGGATTCGCACCCCTTGGCTGGGTTGAGTCGGTTGAATGGTTCGGGACAGTGTTCGACAGTTGAGCGGTTTGGCCCAGGGGCCCCGGCGATCAGGGGGGTGTTTCGTGGCGGGCCTTGCGGGCGTCGTGTCTTCACAGTTTCCGACGGAACAGTTCTAACCCTAGTTCCGGAAACGTCGAAAAAAAAGCCCGGTCCGCCCGTGGCGATCGGCCGAACGACAGGCATCCAACGGGCGAGGAGCCATAAACTGTTGCCCAGACATCGTTTGGCTCCGCTTGGCCAGTCGCCGAATCGGTTCGCCAATCGGAGTGAAGGACTTTCACTGCTGACGGTGAAACTGACTTTGCGGAGCGGGCGAGAAACTCCGGCACTGGCCGATTATTCCTGCATCGGCAAGGTGAGCATCACTTTCTTGCCGTCGCGTACCACCGTAACCGCGACGCGCTCGCCGGGCTTGCGTGAGGTCGCGCCGTGCGCCAACACATCGGTCTCGCGCGTGTATTTCTTGCCGTCGTACTCCTCGATCACGTCGCCCACCTGGAAGCCCGCCGACTTGGCGGCCGCGTGAGGCCCGAACTGGCCAACGTGCTTCACTTTCAAGACGACGGTGCCGGCCGAACCGACTTCTTCCAGCAACAAACCGCCGGTCGCCATTCGCCGCAAGCTCCACGAACTCGAGCGCCACGAGAGGTCGCCGCCTCGTCGCCAGCCGGCCGGCAGCTTCAGCGAAAGTGTTTCCGTCTTGCCGCCGCGAATGACTTCGGCCTTCAAGGTCGCACCCTCGGCGGGCGTTTCGTGCAGAACCCATTGCACGTCGGCGATCGAAACGAGCGGCTGGCCGTTCAGCGAACGGATCGCGTCACCGACCTGGAAGCCCGCCGTCGCCGCAACGCTGTCGGGTTCGACCTTCGAGACCGTGGCGGCTTCCTTCGGGTCGAGAACGAGGCCGATCGTTTTCGGGTGCGGATACGGAAAGAGCACTCGCTCCGGGATCGGCTCTTTCCTGGTGCGATGGAGGTCGCGTTGAGCGTCGCCGATCTGATGGCAGTGAATGCAACTCGCGACGACGTTGCCCTTGTAGTTCAGAGTCGCGCCATACTTCCCCTTGAGGCCGGGGAATTGTTCCGGCACCGGGAACTCCGGGGCCGGCCCGCGCTTGCCGGCCAGGCCGGCCAGCGAGACATCGCCCACCCAGTTGGTCCGGTGCGAGCGCGTGCCGAACCGCCCGTAGATCGCGCCATCGGCGTTCAACAGAAACGCCGCGAACGATTGATCGGTGTCGAACTGAAACAGCGACAGGTCGAGTCCGTTCGTCGAGACGACGCGAACGCACACGTATTTCTCGAGCAACGGCCGCAGGACGGGGTCCTTGTTCACGAGTTCGTCGTCGAGCTTGACGCACTCTTCGCACGGCAGGCACCGCAGGATGACGAGGATCGGCTGGCCGGACTTCTTGGCCTCGGCGAACGCCCTGGGCAAATCGTTGTAGATCCAGAACCCGTCCGCCTCGACCTTGATTCGATCGTCGCGAACCTTCTGCTCGCGGGTCGGCTTCGCCTGGCCAAAGCTGGTCGTGGCGATCATCAGGGCGGCTACCGCGGCAAGTCGGTACATGGCGGCACTCGGCGAAGTTGGTAGGGAAGGAGGAAACGTTTGATGCTCACGCACAATCAATTCGGCCTCCAGTCGGCGAGCTACCCCATCAACCCGCGCACCGGGTTGCCGTAGTAAACGTGGTGCGGGCGGCTCTCGGCGTCGCGCCGAATCATCGATCGATAAATCGACGCCGCGAGGTTCGCCGCCTTCAAACTCAGGCTTATTGGTCAGTTCACTGTTTGGCTTTCTCGACTGGACGAATTTTCCAATGAAGAAGTTTGTCATCGGCTCCAATGCCAATCAATGACAGACCATCGGGCCCAAACTGTGCTTGCCAACATGACTCGATCACACCCAGTTCCCGCAATGGGTCAAGCTGGTGAATTCGAACGAACGGCTTGGCATCTTCCGAAACCAGTCCGCGCAGAATGGCCAATCGATTGTTTGCGGAGAATTCCACTGCTGGATAAATCTTCATATTGTTATATCGATGGAACTCAGTGACACTTCGGTCGCCTTTCCGCGTCAGTGCGCCCGCTGTCTTACCGGTCTCGGCCTCCAACAGGGCGACATCCGTTTCGGAGCGTGCGCCGGCGACCCAACGACCGTCGATGGATGTCGCAGGCTCATTTGCGAATTCACCGATCTGGCGTGCCCGTTTGCCCGAAATATTCCATACGGTTGACCGCGTACTCCAATTGAGTTGACTACCGCCTCCCGAACTCACAACCAGTTGTTTCCCGTCCGCCCCGTACTCGATTGTTTGAATGTGGGTAACTTTGTCTGGATCGGTGAAGGCCATGCGCTCTTGTCCGTCCGCCATTTGGAATACTCGGACTCTGTCCCCGTTCGCTGTGACAAACTCGGTGAGTTCCTTCGATACCGCGACATGATCGGCGGCAATTCGATAGTCCTTCAGCAGATTTAGTGGTTGATCGGGCTTCCATTCCCAAAGCAGTATTCGGTCGCGCTGGCCGCGAACTGTCAGACACGTTGCAAACTTGTTGGTGTCCGAAAACTGCATTAAGTACGGCTCGCCGATGAAGGAGGTCCGGTCCCGCGTCGCTCCGACATTCCTGACATTGAAGATCTGGTCGTTCGGGAAATTCTTCCCGTAGTGTTCGTAGATCAACGCACCGCTATCGGGCGAGAACCAAAAAGATACCCAATTCCCAAAAATGGTTGGGGGGTGAAATCCCATAATCTGTTTGCCGGTCAAGGCATCCCAGACACCAATCCCTTCTTTCTTGTCATGTGCCGCGATCAACTTGCCATCAGGCGAGAAACAGATGGATCCCAGTCGCTTCCAGTCCTTCGCCACTGGAGCGAGTTCCTTCGAGACGTGCAAGTCCCATAAACGGATTGGACCAACCGACACAAAAGTCCCGCGTGTCGTGACGGCGAGAAACCGCCCATCCGGACTGAATCCTGAAAGTTGCCCCTGTTCGACGCGGCCGAGATCAATCCCGTTCCGCAGATCGAGAGTAACCGTCTTGGAAGTTGGCGTGTCACCGAATAATTGCATTGGCCAAGCAACGGCCCAAATGAGAATGAAAAGCACCCCAGCCGGGAAATCTGGAGAAACTTGTCGCGACTTTGAATGATCAAAACTGCACACGGAAATCCTTCCGATTTGAGGAATTTGAGCGAATCCTCCCGCAGTTACCTCAGAGAATCAAGTGGAATCTGAACTAAACCCGAATCAGATTGAAAACCGGAGTTTCGGAAAGCGAGCCGTGGGGCGTTAGTCCCACGGGTCGACCTGAACACGAGTTTGCCGCCTCGGGTTCACCTGCGGGGTAACGCCCGCCGGCTCGCCTTTCGGATTAAACTTCTTTTGTTTTTTGGGACATTCGTGGACATTTTGGGACAGGCGACGCCGCAAGAACCCGTCAGCGGCGAATCTCCCGGTCGCCAAAAAAACATCTTTGGATTTTTGTGTCAAATCGTGTCATTTTGTCGCAATCTCGCCGTAAGTCATTTGAAAAGAATCGTTTGTGGATTGAAGGTGGCTGCGACACATTTCGGTCTCCGGAAGGAAGTCCATTGGCCCGGAAGGCCGGCGAAACACCGGGAACTCCGGGCCTGCCTAAACCCGAATCACGTGGAGAACCCGAGTTTTGTTGAATAGGCGAG
>JANLUE010000878.1:0-3495 GCA_031363325.1 Gemmataceae bacterium | reverse complement strand
AGCGGCGACGCGGAGAAGCCCCAGATTTGCGGCTCGGCCTTGTAATCGGCCATGAGTTGCTTTTGCCAGACGACCTTGCCGTCGGCCGTGTCGAGGCACATCAGGTGGCCCATGGCACCGAGCGTGTAGACGCGATCCTTGACGATCGTCGGCGTGACGCGTGGCCCGAACCCGTAACTGATCCCCTTGTACGGGCAATCGTAAGCGTGCTTCCAGACTTCCGCCCCGGTCTTCGCGTCGAGACAGACGACGCGTTCGTTGCCCGGCCCCGTGGCGCGTTTGGCCGGGTTCCCCTCGATCTTGGCGGCCTCGCGGTCCATGACATAGACACGACCATCCGCCACGGCCGGCCCGCTGTAGCCGGCGCCGAGCGGCATGGTCCAGAGTCGTTTCGGCCCGTTCGCCGGGAACTTGTTGAGGATGCCATCCTCGCGCCAGACGCCATCCCGCTGCGGGCCGAACCATTGCGGCCAGTCGTCGGCCCGCAGGGCGGAGGATGAAAGCGCCAGGGCCAAACCGATCCAGATCGCGCGCGTCATTGTTCGTTCCCAGTTCTTTGCGGTCTCACCGGGATTTTACGGACCGGGCCGGGAAGTTGACGCGGCCACCACTCGATCCGTCTCGGACTGGGGGCGACCAACTTGGCGATTCATCCCCGCTTCAGCCAAGTGGCCGCGTCGCGGGCGTGGTACGTCAGGATTAAGTCGGCACCGGCCCGCTTGATGCTCGTCAGGATTTCCAGCGTAACTCGGCGTTCGTCGATCCAGCCATTCTTCGCGGCGGCTTTCACCATCGCGAATTCGCCGCTCACGTTGTACGCGGCCACGGGCACGCGGAACTCCGTCTTCACGCGCTGGATGATGTCCAAGTAGCTCAGGGCCGGTTTGACCATGACCATGTCGGCCCCTTCGGCGAGGTCGAGGGCGACTTCCTTCATCGCCTCGTCGGCGTTGGCCGGGTCCATCTGGTAACCGCCGCGATCGCCGAACTGAGGGGGTGATTCGGCCGCCTCGCGGAACGGGCCGTAGAACCCGCTCGCGTACTTGGCGGCGTAACTCAGGATTGGCAAGTGCGCGAAGCCGGCCGCGTCGAGCCCCTTGCGAATCGTCTGGACCATTCCATCCATCATGCCACTGGGGGCGATCAGGTCGGCCCCGGCCCGAGCGTGGCTCACGCATTGCTCGGCAAGGAGCGGCAACGTTGCGTCGTTGTCCACATCCAATCGGCCATGCGTTTCCACGAGTGGGCCGCAATGGCCGTGATCGGTGTATTCGCAGAAGCATTCGTCCGTGAGCAAGACAATCTCGTTCTTGAACGCCCGACGCAACGCCCGCGAAGCCTGTTGCACAATGCCGTCGTCGTTGAGCGCGCTCGATCCCGTCGCGTCCTTATACGTCGGGATTCCGAACAGAAGGAACGCCCGGACGCCGAGCAACTTCGCCGCGCCGACTTCGTCGATCAACGTATCGACACTGAGCTGATAATTGCCCGGCATCGACGCGATCGGCTGCCGCACGTTCGTTCCGGGTCGAACGAACAGCGGCAAGATGAGATCATTCACGTCGAGAGTCGTCTCGCGGACCATATCGCGGACGAGGGGATTGGCCCGGAGTCGGCGTGGCCGGGCGATCGGAAAACTGGCGGCGTTCATGCGGTAGATTCAACTTACGTCGGCGATGGGGTCATCATATCGGGCCAACTCCGCCGCGAGGTTCGCCCGAGCGGCCGGTTCGGCCACTTCGTACATGCGCGACGTCCGATAGATTCGCGGCCGATCGAGGAAGCTTCGCAAGACCTTGCCTCGCCCGGCCCGAAACGCGGCGTCGTCCACCCAAGAGTATTCACGCCGAACGTCGGCCGCGTAACGAGCATAGCGCGAAGGTTCGGCGCTGAGGATCGCGAGGTCGGCGTCGAGGATCACGGCCGTGTCCGCGCCAGGCTCGGCGAATTCGGCGTGTGCCGTCGCCAGAATCAATTCGGCGACGCGATCGAGGATCGCGTTCGGCACTCCCACCGGGACAAGCCAGGCGCGAGCTAACTCGGCGGAACTGGCTTCGTTGTCGGATCGCGTCGGATCATAGATTGCGTCGTGGAACCAGAGCGCCAGTTGAACCGCCCGGGGGTCGTTCGCGAAGTCGCTCAGGCGGCCGGCAACCCGAAGTGTCTCGGCGATGTGTTCGAGCGTGTGGTACGCGCGTTGCGGCTCAGAATGGGCGGCGACGAGACGATCGAAGATTGGATAGGCGTCGGCCGGCGCGATGGAGTAATTGGCGAGCAGCCGAACCCAGCTGGCCTGCAGCGCGTCGAGTCGTTCCGGCGAGAGGAAATGATCGGTCATTTCCGCAATGTATGACGTTGCGCGCGAACCATCGCCGCGGTCATCAAGTGTTCGTCACCAGCGACTCATTCCTTGCCCTCGATAGATGTCTTGGGCTCGATGGTGCCGCCCTCGTGGAAATCCTTGCCGCCCGGGCAACCCGTGAGGCTCGTCTGCCGCCGGCGCACGAGGCCTGTTTCGCCAAGGCCCCGCCCCCGAGGTGACCGGTTGCCACCCCGCCTTGACGTGGCACCCTTCCCGGCCTTGACGGGACCGGATCGGCCGGTTAAAACTTCCCCACGAGTTGAATGGTGCATGGCGGCGCGATTCGCGGCCCACGGATAGGCGGGCGACGTTCAAATTCCTCGCGTTTTCCTGGTCGGCGCGGGATTGGTATATCGGTCGTGCCCGGCCTTCCCAAGGCCGTGAGAGGGGTTCGACTCCCCTATCCCGCTGTGCGGCCTCGGCGAACTCGCCGGGGCCGTTCGCGTTTCCGAAACTCCAATGATCCGACTCCTGCCATCGCAAACGCACTCCGGGTCGGCCAACATGGCCCGCGACGAAGCGCTGTTGCGCTCGGCCATTGACGGGGTTGCTTCGCTGCGGTTCTACGCCTGGGCCGTGCCGACGCTGAGCCTCGGCTATTTTCAGGATCACGCGGCACGCTCGGCCTATCGCGAGGTCGCCTGGGTTCGGCGACACACCGGCGGGGCGGCGATTCTGCATCACCACGAAGTGACCTACGCGCTCGCGTTGCCGGCCGGTCGGCCGTGGCACGATTCGGAAAGCTGGTTGTGTCGCTTTCATCATGCCGTGACTCGCGCACTGCGATCGTTCGGCGTGACGGCCAAGTCCGTGATCTGCGGCGACGAGAAAAAACTCGGCGAGTTCCTGTGCTTCCTGCATCAGACTCCGGGTGACCTCCTGGTCAATGGGCACAAGGTCGTCGGCAGCGCCCAGCGCCGGCCGCACGGGGCCATGCTGCAACACGGCAGCATCCTGCTTCGATCCAGCCCGCACGCGCCGATCCTACCGGGCGTCGCCGAACTCTCGGGCGTGTCGATCGCGTTCGATTCGTTGACGTCGGCCATCGTCCGGGAACTGCGGGCCGAGACCAAATGGAACTTCGAGCCCGGCAACTGGACGATCGCCGAGTGCGAAGCCGCGAAGGGCATCGA
>JANLUE010000822.1:0-1637 GCA_031363325.1 Gemmataceae bacterium | reverse complement strand
CTGCGATACGAACCGTTGAGGGGTGGCACCTTCAATCTGAGACTGCATGGCGCATCCGGCCCACGTTGGATCATACCAGCCCATTGGCGCGAATCGCAACCAACTTCCGCCGATCGGCCGCCAGGACTTCGAGGGACCGGTCGATGTACTTCAGCGCGAGGCGAACGGTGCGATTTCGCCAGGCGGTCGAGGCGGGGACGAACGCTTCCAGCAAGATGTGCTTCGCCCAGGCGTGGATGGCCGAGTCGGGTCGAGCGTGGAAGTGGGCCCGGTTCTCAGCCCGGAGCACGCCGAGCATGTGCGTGGCGGGGTACGTGCCGAATTCGGCAGTCAGGCCCTGGTAGCGATTGCCGAGTTGTTTCTGAAAGTACTTGCCCAGGTCGCCGCGATTGCGGTAGGCCGTCGACCCGTCGGTCGCTTCGATCGCGTCGCCGAACTGCGCCGTCAGCCAGCGTTCCTGATGCGAGCCTTTGTCGTTTTCAATGAGCAACTTGCCCGTGCCGAACGGACCGAGGCCGGTGTGCAGATCGACGTGCAAAATTTGGTCGGCGTCGCCGCACCATTGCGGCAGATGCTCCTTGAGAACGCGGGTCGTCTCCTCGTCGCCCGAGCCGCCGAAAAAAATGTTCCGGGGGTGTTCGTACTGGCCGACCGGCAGGCACTTTCGCAATTCGTCAATGCCGAGGCCGATCATCTTGTGGATGGCCAACAGATTCGGCCGACGCTCGCGTGGCAGGCGCGCACGAGCCGCGTAACCTTCGCGAACGATGCGCGCGAGCGCCTTGATGAAGTACGGCTCCCGGCGTGTCGGCGGGCTCTTCGGGTTCAGATACTCGGCCTGGCGCTCGCTCGCCGCCCGGCTCTCGGCGTAAACGGGATCGTCGGTCAGGAAGGCGCGATCGCTCAGGAAGTTTCGATTGAGATCGACGTTGTTCTCGTTCCAACGGCGGACCCAGGCGAAGCCGAACGGGTTCAATGCGTGGGCGAAAACGATGGTCGTCCTGTCCGGCGGCGTGTAGCCCGTCTCGAGTCGCGCCAGCCAGGCGAGCTGAACCGCCGACCCGAAGAACCCCTCGACCCCGTGGAGCCCCGACGACACGATCAGCACGCGCTCGGCCGACGGATCGCCGAGCGTCGCAAAGTCCATCGTGAGCGATTCGCGCTTCGGCCCGCGCGCGGCGAAGGTATGCGACTCCGTCGATGCGCCAAGGCGCTTGATCGCGTCGCGAAACCGGTCGCGGGCCGTGAAGTAGTCCGGCGAGAAGAACGAGGTGAGGCGCAAGATTGCACTCCGGGCGCGGCATCCAAAGATCGATAGTCGAAACGGGACGCGAAGGCCACGACTGATCGCATCTCGTGGGCCGAAAAGGACGATTGTCGCCCGCCGATGGCCCGCGCTCGTTCTTCGCTATCCTGATCCGCATGGACCCGACTCTCCGTCGTTCCCTCTATTCCCTGATGTTAGTCGCGACCGTCGGGACGATGGTCGCGCGGGTGGCGAACGTCGAGTTCGTCTACGAGCCAAGCCTGTACAAGGCGTACCCAAATCGCAAGTGGCCGGACAAGGCGCCCGGGGCGTGGCCGACGTTCGGGTCGAACGACCGGGCCCGCTGGGCGACCGTCAAGGCCCTCGTCGA
>JANLUE010000818.1:0-1427 GCA_031363325.1 Gemmataceae bacterium | reverse complement strand
GGTTAGCGGCCAATTTGTTGCCGCAAGACGCTCAGTTGTTTCGCCCGCACGTCGTCCGACCCATACGGGTCGAATTGCAACGGACCGCGCAGAAGGCGCTTCAACACTTCGAACGAATGGACGCGCAGATCGGACTCGCGTCGGCCGAGCGCTTCGACCAAAGGTGGGACCGCGGCGGGGCCGCCCTTCAGGAGTTCCTGTACGGCGGCCGTTCGCGTTTCGGGGGTTCGCAACGCTTCGACCACCCGCCGGTACGAATCGTCTTCGGTCAACGGCCGAGCCGTCGGTGGAATCGAACCGGTGCCAAAGGTATTGTCCGAGAACGTGGTGCCCAGGTATTCCGCGATGGCGATCGGGTCGTTGATGAGTTGCTGTGGCGTGCCCTTCGTGACGACGCGGCCATCCTTGATCAGATAGCTGCGATCGGTGATCTTCAACACTTCGCGGACGTTGTGGTCGGTCAACAGGATGCCGATCCCCTGCGTGGCCAGGTCGCGGATGTTTTTGCGAATGTCCTCGGTCGTCTTGGGGTCGACGGCCGCGAACGGCTCGTCGAGCAGAATGAGCAACGGTTCGCAGGCGAGGCACCGGGCGATCTCGAGTCGGCGCTTCTCGCCGCCCGAACAGCGCGAGGCCGAGTTCTTGCGCACGTGCTGGAGTTGGAACCGCTCGAGCATGGCGTTGGTCCGTTCCCAACGCTCGGACTTCGACAACTTGCGGCCGAGGGCTCGGCTCTTCGGCAACGCTTCGAGAATCGCCAGGAGGTTCTTTTCGACCGTGAGCTTGCGAAAGATGCTCTGCTCTTGAGTCAGGTAGCCCATGCCCGCACGCGCCCGGCGATACATCGGCAGATGGGTGACGTCCGCGCCATTGAATTGAACTTGTCCGGCGTTCGGAGCGATCTGGCCGGTGGTCATGCGGAAGCTCGTCGTTTTGCCGGCCCCGTTGGGCCCAAGCAAGCCGACAACTTCGCCTGCGTTCACGTCGAACGAGACGCCGTCCACGACCTTGCGCTTGCCGTAGAACTTGACCAGCCCGTGGGCCTCGAGCAACGCCATCCGCCCTACCTCCGTGGGGAGCTACCCATACACGGATACTCGCCAGTCGCCGAAGGAACAAGGGGAATCGAGCGAGAGCGGCCGCCCGCTTGACGGTCGAAGTCGACATCGTCCCCGATCCACCGGAAACGGGGCTGGCGAATCGACAGGCGTCAAACCGGATACAATCTCATCCATGCGATCAACGGCACTCCTTCTCTTCCTCAGCTTCGCCGTTTCACTTCGGGCCGAGGTTGGTTCCAAGACCGTTGAGTACAAGCACGACGCGACGACACTCGAAGGCGTGTTGCTCGTCGATTCGGCGGTCGGGGTCAAACGACCGGGCGTGCTGTTCGCTCACCCCGAACCCGCCAGCGCCGACGGGCGTGC
>JANLUE010000793.1:0-1904 GCA_031363325.1 Gemmataceae bacterium | reverse complement strand
AGCTCATTCGTCTCTGGAGCCCGCCAAACGCACAGACTCCCCGACTTCTGAAAGGTCACACGAAGCACGTCCACTCGGTCGCCTTCGCGCCGAACGGGCAACGGCTGATTTCCTCGGGCACCGACGGACAGGTTCGCGTCTGGGATGTGGCGTCCGGCGCGATTGTCGAACAGTTCCCGGTCGGCACGCATCACGTGCACGGCCTGGCCGTATCGCCAGACGGGACGCAGATTCTGGTTGCGGTCGCCGGGTCTGGACTCCGCGGTTGGACACTCGGCTCGCGTGACGAAGGGAAGTCGTTCGACCCGGCCGCCGGCCAGGCCTGGACCGTCGCCTTTTCGCCGGACGCTCAATCGTTTGCCACCGGCCACGAAGACGGAGCCGTTCGAATCTGGGACACGGCCTCGCGTACCGTTCGCAAGACCTATCGCGGCCACAAGAACGTCGTACTCTCCGTGGTGTTCGACCCAACCGGCGAGACGGTGTTCTCGGCGAGTGGCGATAGTACGATCAAGCGCTGGCGTGCGAAGTGAATCAGCCCCGGCCGACGAACGGCATTCCGGTGGCCATCACGGTCATCGAAAGCACGTTGGCGTCGAGCGGCAGGCTCGCCATATAGACGATCGCCCGCGCCACGTGTTCAACATCCATTGTCGGTTCGACGAGCGTCGCGCCACTCGGCTGAACGATCCCCGAGCGCATGCGGGCGGTCATCTCGGTGCCGGCGTTGCCGATATCAATCTGTCCGCAAGCGATATCGAAGCGTCGCCCGTCGAGCGCCGCCGACTTGGTGAGCCCCGTGACGGCATGCTTCGTCGCCGTGTAGGGTGCGGAGTCCGGCCTCGGCGTGTGAGCCGAGATCGAGCCATTGTTGATGATCCGGCCCCCACGCGGCGACTGGGCCTTCATGACTCGAAACGCCTCGCGCGTGCAATAGAACACGCCCGACAGATTCACATTGACGACGCGTCGCCATTGTTCGATCGTCAATTCGTCGAGCGGCAAGGCCGGCGCCCCGGACCCGGCGTTGTTGAACAACACATCGACGCGCCCAAGTTCCGACACTGTACGATCGAAGAGCGCCCGCACCGAATCGGGATCGGTCACGTCGGTCGCGATCGCCAAAGCCCGCGAACCGGCCGGCGCCAGGTTCGCGGTCTCCGCGAGCGCATCCGCTCGGCGGCCCGCGAGCGCGACCGCGTAACCTTCGCGGAGCAAGGCCAGGGCGGCCGCCCGGCCAATGCCCGAACCGGCGCCGGTGACGATTGCGATTTTGTTCATTGACTTTCGACCGTTTCAAAAGACGGAGGCGTGCGTAGGGACGTTAGTCCCGAACCGGCGCGCCTCGATCATTTTGATACGATCAGGTCTCTCCGAACAGGCCCGTTCGCCTTCGGCAGTCCTCACCTCAATCTTTCGGGCCCAACGGCGAATAAGCTAATGGCGGACCGATCACGCTCCGCCGACATGATGACTGAACCCAGTTCCGAGTCCCGGCTGCCTCGCCTCGCTCCGATCCTTTTGGCGATTCTGATCGCAATTCTCCTGGCCGTTCGGCCGGACAAACTCGAAACGGCCACGACCTCGCAGCTCGGCTCGACGCTCACGGCCTTCGCGTTCCTGGCGTATCTGGCGTGGCGTTCGCACGGTTTGATCGCGGCCGGCGGGGCGTTGGCCGTCTTTTGGATCGCCGACCCGATGCCAGTGAACATGGAACGATGGCCCCAGGCGGCGATCCTCGGAACGTTGGCGCTCGGCGTGTCGGCCGCGTCGCTGCGAATCGGGGCTCGATTTTTCGGCTGGGGTCAACTCGTGGCGCTGGCCGCGTTCGCTTCGGTCATCGGCTGGATGGGACTGGGTGTCGCCCCGGCGGATGACCCGGTGGCTCGCGAGCGCGGCCTGGT
>JANLUE010000766.1:0-3600 GCA_031363325.1 Gemmataceae bacterium | reverse complement strand
GCACGAAGATTTCGCGGCCGGAGGGACATTCGATGAGGTGAATCGTTCGGTCGGAACGGCCGATGGCCAGGTGCTTGCCGTCCGGGCTGAAGCAGACGTTGTGGGCCGCCCCCCTTCGTTCGACGACACGCTGGCCGTCATTGTCCAGGTCAAATATCGTGGCCGCCGACCATCCGGCGACGGCCAGCCATCGGCCATCGGGGCTGAACGCCAGCCCCAATGCGCCGCGCGCATCGGCCATCAGGCGACGATGTTCGACGCCCGTCTCATAGTCCCAGATCAGCAGCGTGCCGTCCTGCGCGATGGCTCCGACTTCGCAACCGCCGGAGCGGAATGCGACGGCGGTCAGTCTGAACGAACATCGCAGCACGTGCAATTGCCGGCCGGTGGCTGCTTCCCAGATTCGCACGGTGCCATCGAGCCCCGTGGAAGCGATGACTTCGCCACTCGGATGAAATGTCAGGCCTTTCGCATCGCCCCAGTGGCCGCGCAACGCCCGTCGCGGCTCGCGGACGCCACCTGTTTGCCATCGGGACTGAACGCCGCGCGAGCGACATGATCCGTGTGGCCGATCAATTCGATCGACCAACGGCTGCGGAGCTACCTGACCGAACTCTACCATCAGGTCGATCAGGGTCGAACGACGATTGGCATCCCGCTGCGCTAAACCCTGTTGAATTTGAATCTGGAGTTTGGCCGGTCGCGTCCGCCAAAACCCCGGATCGCAAGACCGATTGAGTCGACGCGGACCTCCGTCGCCATCCAGCCGAGGAACGACCGACTTGGAGCGATCTTCCGTTTCCGCTAGATTGCGAGTAGTTCGCCATCGAGCCGCACGAAGCGGCCTCATGAATCCACCGCATGGGCTTTTTCGCTCCCGCACTCCTGGCCGGACTCGCCGCCCTGGCGATTCCGCCGCTCGTTCACTTGTTGAACCGGCGGCGCTTCGACGTGCTCGACTGGGCGGCCATGCAATTCCTGCAAGTCTCCCAACGCACCCGCAAAAAGATCTTCCTCGAACAGTTCTTGCTCATGCTCCTGCGCATGGGCCTCATCCTCTTTCTGGTGGTCGGAATCGCGTCGCCCTGGGTCAAGGCCCCGTGGCTCGCGAAGATCACGGCCCCCGCCAGCCGCGACGTCGTGTTCGTGATCGATGGCTCGTTCAGCATGGGCTTCGTTCACGACGGGCGAACCGCCCACGACGCCGCCAAGGATTGGGCCAAGGAACTGATGGCGAAACTCCAGGCCGGCGATGGCGTCGCGATCATTCACGCCCGGCAACAGGCCGTCCCGCTCGTCGGTTACCTCAGTTCCGATCTCGAACAAGTTCGTTCGGTGTTGGCCGACGCCCCGAAGCCGCGTGGCGGCGTGAACATGTCGGCCGCCGTTCGCGAAGCGATCTTGCTCCTGAAGTCGAGCGGCAAGCCGCAACGCGACATCGTCGTCCTGACCGACGGCCAGCGCCACGGCTGGGCCGACCCGAAGTCGCTCGAGCGCTGGGAGCTCCTGGCGAGCGGCACGCCCGAAGGCGACCTGCCGGACCTGTGGGTCGTGAACGTCGTCCCGGATCGGCCGGCCGATGTGCCGAACTGGTCGCTCGCGCCGATTCAAGCTTCGCGGGCGGTTGTGGCCGTTGGTCGGGACGTGAAGTTTAAAACGGAACTGCGACGCCACGGCACCGGGGGGCCAAAACCGCCGGGCAAGATTCGCATCGAAATCGACGGCCGGCCGGCCGGCGACAATCAACCGCCGAGCATCGCCGAACAGGGTCGCATCCCGGTCGCGATCACGAAACAGTTCATGACCCCCGGCTCGCACCTCGTTACGTTGACGATCGATGAAGATGCGATGCCCGGCGACAATCGCCAGGACTTCGCGGTCGAAGTCGTGCCGACACTGCCGGTCTTGATCGTCGACGGTGACCCGCGGGCGCGTGGCCGAGGGGCCGAATTCCTTCGCGACGCGCTCGCCCCGCCGCTCGATACAACGCCGGGTTTCTTGATCCGCATCGTTTCGGCGGGCGAGTTCACGCCGGACCTGCTCACGAAGCCGTTGGCCCGCGAGGCGAACACCGTTCCGCGCGTGCTGATCCTCTCGAACGTGCCGGCCATTCGACCCGACCAGGGGCAGGCGATTGAAGCGTTTCTGAACGCGGGCGGCGGTGTGCTGGCGACGCTCGGTTCGCGGGCCGAGGCACTGAACTACAACGAGGAACACTACCGCGATGGCCGAGGCTGGCTGCCGGCCCGACTCGTCGACCCGGTCGGCGACGAAAGCGATCTCGTCAAGGCCCCGCGACCAGTCGCGTCGAGCCTTGAGAGTTCGGCACTGGAATTGTTCAAGTCCGAGGACCCGGGGACGTTCGCCGGCAGCGCCTATTTTCCCCGGCACTGGAAGCTCGAAACGAAGTCGGAAGCCGGCGGCGTGCCGATCGCGGTTCTCGGCGACCGCACGCCGTTGTTCGTCGAGAAGAACTTCGGCAAGGGTCGCGTGATCCTGTCGGCCGTGCCGCTCGACAATGGTTGGCGAACGAACCTGACCGACCTGGGCGACTACGTTCGACTCGCACATGAACTCGTGTATTACCTGGCTTCGTCGAAGGCCGGCGACGCGAACCTGGAAGCGAAGCAGCCGATCGTGTTTCGCCCCACGGATGGCGAACGACCCGGCCCCGTCACGGTGCAACCGCCCGATGGCCCGGCCCGGCGGCTGGCCGTCACCGAATGGCCGCTCGTGTACGACGAGACGCGCGAGACGGGGGTTTATCGCGTGACCACTGATACGGGCAAGGTGCAGTACTACGTCGTCCAGCCGGACGGCGAGGAATCAAACCTCGCACCGTGCAGCGACGAGGATCGTGCGACCGTCGCGCGTTTGCTCCGCACCACCAAGTACGTGTTCACGCCCGCCGAGATTCTCTCGAAGGAAGTCGACCCCGACACCAAGCTCGAATTCTGGTGGGTGATCTTGTTGCTCGTAATCGGTTTGTTGTCGCTCGAAGTGGTGATGACCCGCAAGATCGCGGGCGCGAGCTAAACCCACTGCGTGGCCATTTCGAAACGGACTCGACCCAAGGCGTGGTGCGATGTCCGCGAATCAGTCCCAAGCAACCCATTGCCTCCATGCACTACTTGCTCATTTACGATGTGGTCCCGGACTACGAGGAGCGGCGAGTTCCGTTCCGAGCCGAGCACCTGGCGCTTGGTCGGGCGGCCCATGCGCGCGGGGAATTAGTTCTCGGCGGGGCCCTTGCTGAACCGATCGATGGGGCAGTACTGCTTTTCAGAGGGGACTCGCCGAGCGCGGCCGTGGCGTTCGCGAACGCCGACCCGTACGTTCGCAATGGCCTGGTGACTCGGTGGCGAGTTCGTCCCTGGACGACCGTCGTGGGTGACGATCCGGCCGTCATCCTACCGATCTGAGTTCGGCCGCAATTCCATCAGCGAGGCGATGATGTCGTCTGCCATCGGCCCGCTGGCCACGTTGAACGGCAACCCTTCCGAATGCAGGACGGCGGCCAGGCGTTCGCTGTTCGCGATGAGCCGCGTCGGGCCGCGGCGAAAGCGCCCGAGGATGGTGGCGTCGCACGCGGCCAGGAAG
>JANLUE010000762.1:0-14796 GCA_031363325.1 Gemmataceae bacterium | reverse complement strand
CGACAAAGACGTTTGGCAACTCGGCACCGGCTCCAAGTGGTTTCCCTGTCGAAAGACGAGCGAGTCGCCAAATCCACACCGTTTCAACGCCAATTCTTCACGTTACGAGTCCGAGCAAGGCCCGCCGTGGCGGGCCGTCAGTTACTGAGCGCTAGCCGAGCGCTTCACGCGGATTGTCGCAAGTGATTCCTCGTCGATGGGCGACCAGCAGTCTCTCACCGGGTATCCGCGTGACGCGCTCGGCTGGCGCCTCGCGGCTAACGAATTTATTCCTTGTCCTTCTTCGGAGGCGGGCCGTCGCCGCCGTCCTTCTTTGGTGGCGGTCCGCCCGGGAAACCACCGGGCCCGCCTGGGAAGCCACCCGGCCCGCCTGGGAAGCCGCCCGGACCGCCGGGGAAGCCCTGGCCGAATTGCTTGAGTTGCTTCTTTTGATCGTCCGTCAGCAGTTTCTCGAGCTTGGCGTCCACTTCTTTCTGCAGCGCGGCCAGATCCTTCTTCTGAGCGTCCGTCAACTTCAACATGTCCTGCAGGAACGCGGGCATGATCGTTCCCGGTTGCGGCGGCGTGAACATCATGCCGCCGCCGGGACCACCGAACCCGCCCTTACCCTGGGGCCGGCCTTTTTCGCCCCCCTTGCCCGGCTGGCCTTTCTTGTCGCCCTTCTTTTCGTCCGGCGGCTGAGCGGAGCTCGGCACGCCGCAAACGGCCGCGAGGCCAGCCATCAGAATCAATGCCATGAACTTTCGCATGCGATCTCCTTGAATGGGTTACTTCTTTTTGAACGGTGGTCCACCCGGCCCGCCCGGTCCGGGGCCGCGAAACATATTGAAGATCGGGCCGTTGTACTTCTCGCCGATCAACTCATGCCACTGGTCGCGTTGCTCGTCGCTCAGAAAACCGAGCAGCCGTTCGACGCCCAATCGCGGGTCGAAACGTGGCGGGCCCTTCGGAGGCGGTCCGCCGTCCTTGATGAACATCACGCCAAATTCCGCGTCGCGCAGCCGATCGCGTTGATCCTTCGTCAATCCCAGTGCGGCCACAACTTCGGGTTCGCGGAACGCCGCCGGGCCACGTACCTGAATGTGAATCTGGCCGAGTCGGCGAAACTGCTTCGTCGACAGGACTTCGCGAATCGCCGCCTCATGGGCCTTGATCTCGGTCATCATTGACTTCGAGCGTTCCTGGTTCGACGTGTGCGGGCCTGGAAAGCCACCGACATCGCGGAACAGTTGATCGATCTTGGCGCGCTGGTCGGACGACAGGTCCAGATCATCGCGAACGGCGGACTCGAAGAGCATGAAGTGCCGCTCGGCCCCGCGAAGCAGCGCCAGGTCCGCCAGGATCGTTCGGGCCTTGTCGCGCGTCGGTTCGAGGTCCGCTTGAGCCCCAGGGTCGTCGCGCCGGAGTTCGATGAACTCCTGGTAGTAGTTCAGGGCCGATTCGAGCAATTGGCGACGCAACGGTTGCTGATTGATCTCGAACGTATCGCCATCCGCCATCTGGATCATGTCGTCGGCGAGGCGTCGGGCGAGTTGGAATCGTTGCTCGGCCTCCTCGGCCCGGCGGCGTTCGCCATCGAGGGCGGCCGTCGTTCGCTGTTGTTCGCGCGCCACGAGTGCCGTCGCCGCCGCCAATCCGATCACTCCAATCCCGAGAACTACGAGGGCCGTGATCAACGCGGCCGGATGACGGCGAACCCACTTGCGACCGCGATCGAGCAACGATGGTCGTCGAGCCAGCACCGGGCGATCTTCGATGAATCGCTTCAAATCCTCGGCGAAATCGTGCGCCGTCGCATAGCGATCGTGCGGATCTTTGGCGACGGCTTTCAGGATGATCGTGTCCAGTTCGCGCGGCAGGCCGGGCACGTTCGCCCCCGGGGCCGTCGGTTCCTGGACGGCGATTTGCCGCAGGAGTTCGTGGCGGTCCTTGCCGTCGAACATCGGCCGGAGCGCGAGCAATTCGTAAAGCGTCGCCCCGAGCGAATAGATGTCGCTGCGGTGATCGACGAGGCCGCGCTTGGCCAACACCTGTTCCGGGCTCGCATACCGCAGCGTGCCCAGGACTTCGCCGGTCACGGTCAGGCCCGCGTCGGTGCTCACCTGGGCGAGGCCGAAGTCGGCCACCCAAATTTCGCCGCGCGAATCGAGCAGCAAGTTCGCCGGCTTCACGTCGCGATGGACGATGCCCATTTGATGAGCGTGCTCGAGCGCGAGCGCCGCCTGCCGACCGAGGTTGGCGACCCAGTTCGCGTATTGCCGGACCCGCGAGCCGCGATCGCGTACCAACGAATCGCTGACGGTTCGATCGGCCAGGGCCGCCCGCGTGTCGGCCGGATGGCTGGGGAATTGCGGGCCCGTCGCATCGGGGTCGTGGGCGACCTCGCCCTCGACCACGCCCGGCCGACGCATCCCTTCGATCAACGTCGCCAAGCTCTGGCCATCGACAAACTGCATCGCGTAATAATGAACGCCGCGTTCCGTCCCGACAGCGAAGACCGGCACGACGTGTTCGTGACGCAGGTTGGCGGCGGCCATCGCCTCGGTCCGAAACCGCTGCAATTGCCGGGAATCGATGGCGGCCGCGAACGGCAACACTTTCAAGGCTACGCGCCGACGCAATGAAATCTGCTCGGCCTCGTAAACGACACCCATGCCGCCCCGGCCCACTTCGCGAAGCAAGCGAAAGTCCCCAAGCGTGCCCAGGTCCGAACCGATGCGCGGGTCGAGGATCGATTCCTCGCCCTCGCCCTCGAGTTCGTCGCGACCGGCCTGGGCCGCGTCGCGGATCGGGCCCGCGAGTCTCTCGACCTCGGCCCGGCTGGCGAAGAATTCTGCGAGGTCGGCCTTCAGGTCGGGGTACGCGGCGAGTACCCGGTCGGGCCGCGGCGCCCAGCCGGCCTGGGCCGCTTCCAGATACGCGAGCAAGACTTCGTTGAGTCGCTCCTCGGCGTCGGCGGGCGTTTTCATGATCCCCCCTCCGCTTGAAGTAACTCGCGAAGCCGCTTCAGCCCGCGAAACAACAGTCCGGCGACGGCCGGCTTCGTTCGTCCCAGGGCGGCCGCCACGTCGGCGACCGGCAATCCCTGGAGGTGATGCATTTCAACCGCGACCTGTTCTTCCGGCCGCAGTTGGGCCATCGCCCGGGCCAGGTTCAACAATTCCTCGCCGCGCACAGCCCGCTCGCTCGGCGACGAATGGCCGGCCGCCAGAAACCCGTCGATTCGCGACGACGATTGATCCAGCTCGGCCTCGACCGATTGTTCGCGCGCCGTGTCGCGACCCTCCGTCCCGAACCGACGGAACGCGGCCGACACGGCGTTGGCCAGAATCGCCCGCAACCAGGCCAGCCACTCCTCCTCGGACCGGCCCCGAAACTGGTCTCGGTTCGCGTGAGCCTGAAGCATCGCCTGCTGCACGATGTCCGACGCATCCAACTTGGCCCGCAATCGCGGCGTGAACTGCAACCGAGCCAGGAGACGCAAATAGTCCCCATAACGCTCGATCGGTCGCTCATCGGCCTGGGCGGTCGTCCCCATGAGGTACATGATGCGAGGCGGAGGGTAACGGAGCGCGCGAAGATCCCGAATTGCGTGATCCCGCGAGTTCGGAGGAAATGCAATCTGCCCTTACTGAACGGCGAACCGGCTACGTAATCTTACGCAGCCGGTTCGGTGTGTCGTGTTGGAGACAATCAATGTCCCGGTACGCTGACCTGTCCGCTATTTCTTCGACTCCGCCTTGAACTCCGGGCTCCCCTTGCGGAGCCAGTCGCGCCAGGCGTATTCCAGTTCCTCGACCTTCCAGCCGGTCGCCGCGATGGCCCCATCGAACTTCGGTTCGGCGACCGCGTCACTCGGTAACAGGGCCCCGAGGACCGAGGGCAACTTGTCGGCGCCGGCCCCGAACGTGAAGAAGTCCATCAACGTGGCCGCGATCGCGTCTTTGTCTTTGCCCGAACCGGACCAGGCCATCTCGACGACGCACATGCCCTTCCAATTCTTGCCGACCGGCGGGGCGAGCCGACGGGCCGTCCCGCGTTCGGTGCTGGCGGTCTTCGGGTCGAGTCGCCACGTGACGGCCTTGGCGAAGCCGTCCTTCATCCATTCGGTCAACTTCGCGGCTGGGCCGGCTTTCCGCGCGAGGAGCGCTCGACAAACCTCGTCGCCCGCCAATTGCTCGAACTTCGGATTTCGGTCGCCGCGTCGCGGCGAGACGACGACCTTCGTCACGTCGCCTTTCACGTCGTAGAAGCAGTATTCATCGTCGGCCGCACGCTCCTTCAGAACGCTTCGCTTGTACTGCCGCAACGCATCGACGTCCGGGAACAAATAGACGACGGTCTTGGGTTGCGGCGTGGCGTCGAACTGCAGCGCCTTGTGGGCCTTGGCGTGTACCTTCTCGACCGAGTCGGCGATCGCCTTCAGTTTCACCTCGGGCAGCCCGCCGGCCACAATCAGGTGATCGGTCTCGACGGTCCGCGGATCTTTCACTTCGGCTTTGGTCAAGGCCTCCACCGCGCCGGCCTTGAGCCGATCGGGCGACGTGTCCTTGTCGTCGGCGAAAGTGGCATCCGCGAAGACGAAGGCGAGGGCGAGGGAAAGCGATCGCGACATGAATGATCCCGAAGTGGGGCGATTGGCGGTAGCGTAAAACATAGAGTGGGAAACCGAGGGCTGTTTGGTCCCAATCTACGAAACGGCGGGGAAACCATGCCCGCGCGAATTTCCCAATCTGTCGTTGGCCGAACGACATGCGGTGCTTCGACGAACCCGCCCAACGGGCCCGTCACCCACTCTGACGTGCTTCAGGCGCGGAGAGTTCTCAAAACGGATTCGATTGCCGGTTGAGCACTCTCCAGGCGTTCACTTCTTCGCGGGTCGGCTCCGGATCGTCGTCACGGTCGAACATGGTGCCTTTGCGCCCTGGCGACATCGTCGCGATTGCGGTTCCGATGTCTCCTTCGGAAAGATACTTGCGTCAATTCCGGCCGCTTTGCCCAAACCCGGCGCTTCCGCCGACGAATCGGCTGTTAGAGGCCCGTTGGCGCGGCTACTATAAAAAGGGAGAGAGGTTTCTCTCCGCCGGTCAGTTCGTTGGTCGGCCCCGTCATACCGGCTCGACGCGCCGCCGCCCACCGCGGCCGTCCCCCAGGGATGAGTCGCACCATGTATTCGCCGTCCGTCGCAAGTCGCTTGGTCTTCGCAGCCTTCGCGGGGCTCTTCGTCGCCGGTTCGGCGATGGCCCAACCCCAGGCCGACGGTCTCTTCGCCACGGTCCCGAACCCGATCACCGAAGGTAGCGTCAACCAGATTCGGGCCTATGTCGAGAAGGAACGCACGTCACCTGGGCGAAACGTCCGGACGGTGATCTTCGACTTCAACCCGGACGGCAAGCAGGCGGCCACCGAGAACTACGGCGAATGTTTGAACCTCGCCGACTACATCAAGACGCTGGCCCAGAATGGCGTGAACACGGTCGCCTGGGTGCACGGCAAAGTGAGCCGGCACACGGTGTTGCCGGTCCTCGCCTGCGACGACTTGACCATGGAATCGGGCTCGACGATCGGCGAAGTCTGGTCGGCCGATCGACCCGTCACACAGAACCAAACGCTGAACTACCTGACGCTGGCCGGCATCGTCCGGGCGGGTGCCGTTCTGAAGATGATCGACCGCGACGTGAAGCTGGTTCAGGCGGTCTACAAGGGTGCGAACATTTTCGTCGATCTGCGCAAGGTTGATGCGAAAGAAAAAGGCTACGAGGAAGTGATCGTCACCGATCGGACGGCCAAGCGCGGGCCGGGGATCGAAACGTATACGATCGCCGACGCGTTCAAGTACTTGCAGTGCAAATTCCAGGCGGACACGCGGGCGGAACTCCGGGAGCGTTACCAACTCAGCGATCTGGCCGACAAGGCCGACCCGCTCGGCGGATCACAGCCAAAGGGGTGCCGAATTTTGATCGAGGGGGTCATCGATGTGCCCCTCCGCGAGCGCGTGAATCGACAGATCGAGACGGCCAAGGCTCGCCGCGAAAACACGTTTTTCTTCGTGCTCGAATGCGGCGGCGGCGACCCCCAGGTCGCCTACGACATCGCCAACAAGTTGCTCGAGTTGAGCCGCGACCCCGCGTACAAGGCGCGGACGATCGCGTTCATCCCGGGCAAGGCACCCGACCTCGCGATCTTCCTGGCCTTCGCGTGCCAGGACGTGTTCATGTTTAAGGGCGGCGACCCGACCCAGGAAGCGTCGGTCGGCGAATTCGACAATTACCTCGGCGGTCCGGCCGGCCAGAGAGGCCCCAACGTCGATGCACTTCGCAAGACGTTGAGCGACGTGGCCGAGAAGAGCCAGAAGGGCATCCCGCCGATCCTGATCGAAGGCCTCTTCGACAAGAACCTGGTCATCGTTCGAGCCCGCGACCCCAAGTCTGGCGATAGCCGGCTCATCAACGAAGCGGAACTGAAGCCACTCGGCTGGCAACGTCAGGGGACGATCAAACCGAAGGGCGTGTTGCTTCGACTCAACGCGTCGACGGCGAGCGAGCTCCGGCTCGTGCAGACGACGGACAATAAGGACATTACCGAGGTTTACGCGAAGTACGGCCTTGACAACGTGCGTTCGTCCGAGCCCAGTTGGCTGGACAACTTCGCCGCGTTCCTGCGTCGGCCAGGCGTGTCGATTTTGCTCGTGATCGTCGGAATCGCTGGCCTGGTGTTGGAACTGAAGGCACCGGGGCTCGTGGTTCCCGGCGTGATCGCGGCCGTCTGTTTCATCCTGTTTTTCTGGGCTCAGACGCAACTTGGCGGCCAACTGATCTACTTGGCGATCATGTTGTTCTTGCTAGGACTGGCGTTACTCGGGATCGAGATTTTCCTGATCCCCGGCTTCGGGATCACGGGCGTTTGTGGGATTCTGTTGGTTCTCGCGGGCCTCGTTCTGGCTGGTTTGGAGAAGGCACCCGAGAGCACGAGCGACTGGGTCGATCTGGTCAGCCTGTTCCTGAAGTACGGCCTGACGATGGCCGGGGCCGGCGTGCTCGCGTTCATCCTGTCGCGCTATCTGCCGAAGATTCCGTACGCCAACCGACTCATGTTGGTCCCGCCGGAAGACAAGCAGGACCTGGAAGATGAGTCGTCGCCGCTTCCCGGCGTGGACGCCGCCGTCTCGCTGCTCGGCCAGGTCGGCACAGCCACATCGATGTTGCGCCCGGCCGGCATGGCCAAGTTCGGCGACCGATACATCGACGTGGTCACGGAAGGCGACTTCATCGAACCGGGCGCGCCGATCCAGGTCATTGAAGTCGAGGGGACGCGAATCGTGGTGAAGCGAGTTTAGTAGGGCGCATTCAAGTTTGGCGGAGCGCCGCCGCCGACCGGGCGCGCCGCTATCAATTCTTCAGCCCCCGGCGGAGCGCGCCATGATGGAAGAGCTCATCGGCGAGAAGATCGTCGTCGATTTGCGGAGCCCGTTCGTCTGCCTCGGCACCTTGCTTCGGACGGACGAGCAGTTCCTCGAATTGAAAAACGCCGACTTGCACGATCTTCGCGATACCGAGACATCGCGCGAGAACTATGTGGCCGCCAGCGTCTCGACCGGCGTGAAGCGGAATCGCAAGCGAGTCCTTGTGGCTCGGGCCGATGTCGCGGCCGTGTCCCGCCTCACGGACGTGATGGACGAATAGTGAGCCACCCCGCCGACCCCGAATCCGAGTACGCGCGTCGCCGGGCCGACCGGTCGGCCATCGTCGTCGAACAGACCCGGCGCGAGCGCCTGGCTGGCCGGGCCCGCATCGCGGCGTTTCTGCTGATCGTCGGCCTGTTCGTGCTGTTGCCGTCGCGACATCAGGTCTGGCTGATTCCAGCGAGCGTGCCGTTCGTCATCGCACTCGTCTGGCACCGGAAGGTCGTCGGCCGACTCGATCGCGCCAGGCGAGCCGAGAAGTATTACGGGCGTGGCCTCGCCCGACTCGGGGATGCGTGGGCTGGCCACGGGCCAGCGGGCGATCGGTACGCCGACTCAAACCACCCCTACTCGGCCGACCTCGACGTGTTTGGCAAGGGCTCGCTCTACCAGTACCTGTGCGACGCCCACACGCCGGCCGGGCAGGACACGCTCGCCGCGTGGCTGCTCGGCCCGGCCGAGCCGGACGTGGTGCGGTCCCGCCAGGCCGGCGTGGCGGAACTGCGGCCCAAGCTCGACCTGCGCGAAGATCACGCCATTCTCGGCGACGCCGAGCGACCCGACCTGAAAACGCGGGCCCTCTTGAAGTGGACGAGCGAGTCGGCCGTGCTGACCGATCGACTCTATCCGAAGTTGGCGATCGTCCTCGGGATTTTGGCCGTGATCGCCGGGATCGCCTGGGCGGAGTTCGAACTGGGGCCATCGCTCCTCCTGTTCGTGGCGATTGTCGAGGTGCTCGTCGTGACCCGGTTGTGGGCACGCATTCGCGACGTGACGCGCGAAGCCGATCTCGTCCTCAACGAATTGACGGCCTTTCTGCCCGTTTTGCAATTGCTCGAACGTCAAC
The DNA here is from genome assembly GCA_031363325.1 of Gemmataceae bacterium. Classification (GTDB taxonomy): domain Bacteria; phylum Planctomycetota; class Planctomycetia; order Gemmatales; family Gemmataceae; genus SIAJ01. The sequence goes on along the minus strand of JANLUE010000762.1, from coordinate 6,268 downwards.
GCTTCGACTCGCCGATCTTGCAAGGACTCACGAATCGATTGAATGCGGATGGCCGATCGCCGACCGCGCGGGTCGCGCGGCTCGCGAAGTTGCTCGACTGGTGGCACACGTCGCTTCGAAATCAGGCCGCCGCTCCGTTCGCCTTTTTGCTCATGTTCCACGTGCATCTCGCTTACGCGCTCGATCGCTGGCGCAGCCGCGATGGTCGATTCGTTCGCGGCTGGGTCGAAGCGGTGGCCGAGTTCGAAGTGCTCGCCTCGTTCTCGGCGTTCGCGTTCGAACACCCCGACTATTCGTTTGCCGATTTCACTTCGACCGGTTCGCGCATCGTTGCCGATGGGATCGGCCATCCGCTGCTCTCGGCGAAACGCCGCGTGCCGAACGACGTGGCGCTCGGACCAGTGCCGGCGCTCTTGCTCGTCAGCGGCTCGAACATGTCCGGCAAGAGTACGCTGATGCGCGCGCTCGGCGTGAACGCCGTGTTGGGCCTGGCGGGCGCTCCGGTCTGCGCCCGTCGCTTCGAACTGACGCCACTCGCGGTCGCGACCGCCATGCGCCAGGGCGACTCGTTGCAGGACGGCCTGTCGTCATTCGGCGCGGAGATTCGCCGACTGCAGTCGATTCGAAAATTGTCCGACGGCCCCCGGCCCGTGTTGTTCCTGCTCGACGAGATTCTGCGCGGCACCAACTCACACGATCGCCGCGTCGGAGCCGAGGCGGTGATCAACGTCTTGCTCCGGGCCGGCGGCATCGGCCTGGTTTCCACGCACGACCTGACGCTCGCCGAGATCGTCGATCGACTCGGCGCGAAAGCGACCAACGTCCACTTCGAAGATCAACTCGCCGACGGCCAGGTGAGCTTCGACTATCGCCTCCGACCCGGCGTCGTCCCACGCGGCAACGGTCTCGTGTTGTTGCGGTTGCTGGGCTTCGAAGTCTAAAGTGCCAAGGTTCAAATCTTTGCCCCGTCTGGTCGATACATTCACCGCATGCGATGGCTGTTCCGGCTGCGATTGCAGCTGCAACTGATGGTCGCGTAGAATTGATTGGGATTGACCGAATTGAACACCCTTGGGGAGCCAAGATGAACGAAGTGATCGTGGCCCCGTTGATGACGAGCGAAGAGTTGTTCGCAATGCGGCCGAGCAAGAATGTGGACCGTTGGCTTTTCCGGGGAGAGTTGCGGGAGAGCAAAGTGACCAAGCGAAACCCGAACCATGCCGGCGCGGTGATGGCGGTCGGCCATCTGCTAAGTGAATGGGCTCTCGAAAACCCTGGTAAGCGTGGCAAGGTCTATGGCGGCGAAGTCTATTTCCGAATTCGCCGCGACCCGGAGACCAACGTCGGCATTGATGTCGCTCTGGCAACCCCGAATCAGGTGAAGGCAATTACGAAGAAATCGAGTTACATCGACGGCCCGCCGACTCTCGCGGTCGAAGTTCTCTCGCCCTACGACAAACAACGCGAGATCGATGAAGCAATCGAAGAATACCTCGACTGCGGCGTCAAGGTCCTCTGGATCGTCGACCCGAATGACGAGACGGTTACCGTGTATCGACCCGGTGCCGATCCAGTCCTGTTCAGTCGACGACAAGAGTTGAGCGGCGAACCCGAACTACCGGAGTTCCGTTGCTTCGTCGGCGAAATCTTCGAGTAGCGCCATGCGAATTCCACCGGCCGCGAGCATCCGCGATTTCTACGCCTTCGAGCAACACGTCAAGACGTGTCGCGCCCATCGCGGCTTGGAAATGATTCCCCAGTGGTATCAGGTACCCGTCTTCTATTTCTCCAACCCAGTCTGCGTGATTGGCGACGGCGACCCGGTCCGGGCCCCTGCGGGGAGCCAGGCCCTCGACTACGAACTCGAACTCGCCTGCGTGATCGGCACGGCCGCCCGCGACTTGCCGGCCGATGATTCGGCGCTTGCGTGTGTGGCCGGGTTCACGATCATGAACGACTGGAGTGCCCGCGACTTGCAGAAAGCGGAGATGGCGATCGGCCTCGGGCCGAGCAAGAGCAAGGACTTCGCGACGTCGCTCGGGCCGAAGCTTGTGCCCTTCGACGAATTGAAGGAATACTATCGGGATGGCCGACTGCACCTGGAAATGACGGCCCGGGTGAATGGCAAAGAGTATTCGCGTGGCAATGCCGGCACAATGTACTGGACCTGGCCGCAACTCCTGGCCCACGCGAGCCGCGACACGGAACTCCGGCCCGGCGACGTTTTGGGCTCCGGAACCGTGGGCACGGGCTGTATCCTGGAATTGACCCCCGAAGCCGTCGGCGGCTGGCTCAAACCGGGCGACGTGGTCGAGTTAACAATCGAGGGAATCGGCACGTTGCGGAACCCGGTCCGTTAGCCGCGAGGCGCTAGCCGAGCGCGTCGCTCGCCCATCGCGAGAATTCGCCAATGGAATATTCCGACTGCCTGCCATCGCTGCGATCGACCCATGCGTGGCTTGCCCAGCAAATTGAACGCTTCGTCACGCTCGAACATGTTCTGGACTGGATGAAGCGCGAGGGCCATTCGCTGACAACGCTCGACATGGTCACACAGGACGAATATTGCCACGATTTATTGATGCCGATCGGTCCGGAATGGCTTGTGTTTGGTATGACCTGATTTGGTGAACTCACGGCGGTCGCCGTGTGGGACCACAAGCCGACCGCCGACGAATTGCTCGACCGACGCTTGAATGAAGGATGGCGAGCGACGCCGTCGCTGCTTCGCGAAGGCAATCGAATCCTCGGCCACGCGGCGTGCCGATTGCCGACCGAAACCGTTAGCCGCGAGGCGCTAGCCGAGCGCGTCGCTTGAACCCGGTAAAGCATGCGATGTGACAATGGGAGCGATTGATGAAACGAATGAGTCTCTGGACATGGGCATGGATCGGACTTCTTTCAGGACTATTGGCGGTGGCCGGCGGAATACTTGGTTTGTTTGTCGGCATTCTCTCTACTGTCGCCTTATTTGGATTCGATCTCGACGACGACAAATCAGGGGGTCTCGACGGCATTGTTCATTGGGGTTTCGGCGCGATGGGGACTTCCGTCGGACCAATCGTGGCAACGATCCTCCTCCGTCGGCGCTTCCGCGATATCGAGCACGAAGGACAAATGAACCATGATTTCAAAGATATTGATCCGTAATCGACGAACGTCAAAATGGCAATCTGATGAGTGGATTTGTCTTCAGTGTTCGCGGCGGACGCGCTCGGCTAGCGCCTCGCGGCTAACGGTGATTGATAACTGTGAGACTTCATCATGCCATACTACCGTCGCGTTGGCTCGATCCCGCCGAAGCGTCACACCGCGCATCGCGTCTTTCCGGGGTACAAGAACGAGGGGCTGTATTACGAAGAGGTCGTGACGACGCACGGCTTCGGGCGGGCGTATAGCATCGCGTATCACCTTCGCCCGCCGACCCGTGTGCGACATGTCGAGGCCGTCGGCCAGACCAAGATTGAAACGGTCGCGGGCCTGCCGCTTCGCCACATTCACACCAAGACCGGCACAATGCTGGCCGCTGGCGATCCGATCACGGGCCGGGTGCCGATCTTCGCCAATTCCGACGTAACACTTTCGCGGTGCCGGCCGGCCCAGGCGCAGGCCGAACTCTTTCGCAACGCGGCGGCTGACGAGATCGTGTTCGTGCATCGCGGCCGGGGTCGATTGCTCACGATGTTCGGCGCTCTACCCGTTCGGCCATACGACTACGATGTCAATCCCCGAACGACGACCTATCGCCTCGAATTCGATGCCGGCGAATCGCCCGATTTGCTGGTGATCGAATCGCCGGGGGCCGTTGGCTTCCCGCCGCGCTACCTGAACCCGGACGGCCAGTTTCGCATGGGTGCCCCGTTCGCCGAGCGCGACCTGCACGCCGCCACGGAACCGCTCGTGATCGATCGGATGGAAGATACCCCGGTGCTCATCAAGGATGGCGAACGCCTGAGCCGTTATGTGCTCGCCCATCATCCGTTCGACGTCGTTGGCTGGGACGGCTTCGCCTATCCCTTCACGTTTAACGCCGACGACTTCGAGCCGATCACCGGCACGATCCATCAACCGCCGCCGATTCATCAAACATTTGAAACGAGCGGCTTCGTGGTGTGCACGTTCGCGCCGCGCATGTTGGACACGCACCCCGACGCGATCAAAGTGCCCTACGCCCACTCGAACGTCGAATCGGACGAAGTGCTGTACTACGTGCGTGGCCACTTCGGTAGCCGTCGCGGCGTCGAGATCGGTTCGTTCACGCTCCACCCTCGGGGTATTCCGCACGGCCCACATCCCGGCACGATCGTCGCGAGCCGCGAAGTGACACGAACGGACGAATTGGCCGTGATGGTCGATACATTCCGCCCCCTCGGCGTGACGCGCGCGGCGATCGAAATGGACGACCCGCACTATCCACTGTCGTGGTTGGATTGATGCGACCGTGACACGAATTTCAAGCCAATTGATGAAGACCGGATCGTTTATGCAGCCGGGCACTCACCCAAGAGGCGATCGCGGTTGTCGAAGGTGTAATTCGTCGTGACCGCCGAGCCGGTCTCGGGCGTACAAAGGTAAGCCCTTGGTCGCCTATCACTGGGCAAACAGCCCGCCCCATGGCGGGCTCATTCCGACGGAGTGATCTAGCTGGCTACAATCCCGCTGACCACCTGACCTTCGCGGAACAACTGCACCGGCCGACCGGTGGGGGTCTGCAGTTCCTTGTGCGGGTCGATGCCCAATTGCTGGAAGATCGTGGCGGACACGTCGTCCGGGGTCACGGCGTCGGTGGCCGGGGCCATGCCAGACGCGTCCGTGGTGCCGTGGGCGTAGCCGCGTTTGAAGCCGCCCCCGGCGATCACGCAGGCCATCGAGCGGGCCCAGTGGTCGCGGCCCGCGTTCTTGTTGATCTTTGGCGTGCGGCCAAACTCGCCGGCGCACATCACGATCGTACTTTCGAGCAGCCCCCGGTCGTCGAGGTCCTTGATGAGCGTGGCGAGCGTGCCATCCAGGTTCGGCAGAAGTTTCGTCTTCAGGTTGTTGAAGTTCTGGCCGTGCGTGTCCCAGCCGCCGGTGCTGATCGTGACGAAACGCACGCCGGACTCGATGAGCCGACGAGCGGCCAACACGCCCTGCCCGAACGGGTTGTTGCCGTAGCTTTCTCGAAGCGTGTCCTTCTCCTTGCCGAGTTCGAACGCCTTTTTGGTGCGATCGGAGCGCAGGATATCGAGCGCCTGTTTGTGGAAGGCGTCGAGCCCTTCGACGACGTCGCCGCCCGCGTCGAACTGGCGGAACCCCTTGTCGAAGCCGTCGAGGAGCTTGTCGCGTTTCTCCAAATCTTCGAGGCTCACACCCGGCGGCAAGGTGATGCCGCGAACCGTCATGTTCCCCTGACCCTTGCCGCCGGCCGACCCTTCGACACCGAACGGGTTGTACGCGGACCCCAGATAGCCGCCGAGCCCGGCCACGCCGTTGCGCAAATCCTGGAACGAAACGTAGGGCGGCACGCCCTTCTCGACGGGCAGCAGCTTCGCGCACAGTGAACCGAGCGAGGGATATTGCAACGCCGCAGTCGGCTTGTTGCCGGTCGTCATGAACACGGTGGCCGGCCCATGCGACGGGATCGTGTGCGCGAGTGACCGAACGACCGTGACCTTGTCGGCGACGCCCGCCATCTTCGGCAGGTGCTCGCTGAACTGCACGTCTTTGGCCTTCGTGTCGATCGACTTGAACTCGCCGCGAATCCCCTCCGGGGCTTCGGGCTTGTTGTCCCACATGTCGATGGTCGCCGGCCCACCCGCGAGCCAGACCAGGATCACGCCCTTGGCCTTGGCCTTCGACCCGGCCGGTGTGGCCTCGGCCCGCAGGAGCTGCGGCAGCGTCAGCCCGAGCAAGCCGGCGGAGCCGACCTGCAGAAAGTCGCGGCGATGGAAGCCTTCGCAGTCACGTCGCGTGAACATAACATTCCCCGATTGGCGAGCCGGGGGGCGTTAGCCCTCCGGGTGACGTCTCAAGTGCGCTCAATCAAGTCAATCGATCCAACATCTTTGAGCGAATTCATTCAATTGCGGGCGAATTACACTTCACCCGGAGGGCTAACGCCCCCCGGCTCGCCATTGCGAGCTAATGGTTCAAAATAAACTCGCGTGTGTTGATCAACGCCCAGGCCACGTCGGTGAACGCTTTCGCCCGGTCGGCAGTTGTTGTTCGGTGCGACCGGAACGTCTCGACTTCATCCGCTCTTGGGACTCGGCCCAGGGTCGCCAGGAAC
>JANLUE010000760.1:0-1034 GCA_031363325.1 Gemmataceae bacterium | reverse complement strand
GCAATCGGGCCCGGCCGATCGTGCGGGCCTGATGGCCGGCGATCGCATTCAGTCGGCCAAGGGGAAGAGCCTCGGTTCGGCCGAGGAGTTGTTCGAAGCAATGCGGAAACTGCCCGAGGGTTCGAGCGTGAAGCTTAAAGTGAAGCGCGGCGACGACACCAAGGAACTCACCGTCGAACTCGGGAAGGGGCTCTAACCATGAAACGATTTCTCACGGCCCCGCTTGCTTTAATCCTGGCCGTCTCAAGCGCGTGGGCGGACACCAAGCCCGATTTGAAGCCGACGGCCGTCCCGTTCGAACTCGTTCCGTCCGGCCACTTCATCGTCAAAGTCAAGTTGAACGGTAAGGGCCCGTACAACCTGATCTTCGATACCGGGGCGCCATCGACGTTAATCAGCCCCCGAGTCGCCAAGGATGCGGGGCTCACGAAAGATGTCAAGGATAAACCGCTCCTGCCGATCTTCGGCATGATGGGCTCGGTGAAAGTGGAGGAGTTCCAGGTCGGCGACGTGAAGGCGGCCGGCGTGTCCGCGATGATTCTCGATCACCCGACCGTGAAGTTGTTCTCGCAGGAATACGAGAAGAAGTACGGGGCGATCGAGGGGATCGTCGGCTTCCCGTTCTTCGCCCAATTCAAGATGACGGTCGACTACGCGGCCAAGGAAATGACGTTCGTGCCGAGCGGTTACAAGTCCGGCGATGTCATGCAGGAATTGATGAAGACCGTCATGGATTCCATGATGAATTCCAAGACCGGCCCGAAGATCGCCGCCCCGGCCGGCCTCTGGGGTCTGGAACTCGCCAAGAAATCGAGCGACGATGCGGACGGAGTCGATGTGGCCAACGTGATGTCCGCCGGCGCGGCCTCCGAAGCCGGCCTGAAGACCGGCGACCGCGTGCTGACGATCGATGGCCGCTGGACCGACACGATTGCCGACGCCTATGTTGCCGCAAGCTTCGCCAAACCGGGCAAACCGGTCACCGTTGTGGTGCGCCGCGATGGCAAGGAAGTGAAGCTGTCCGTCTCGCCGCG
>JANLUE010000714.1:0-4793 GCA_031363325.1 Gemmataceae bacterium | reverse complement strand
TCTGGTCGGACAAGGCAAATGCGACTAAGCCGAACGTCTCTATCGTCGTGCCCTGACAATCTTTCGTCGGGTCTACGGACTGAATCATTACGAGGTGGCCGTCACCCTCAACAATCTGGCGGCCATCGCTCAGGCACAAGGCGATCTTTCGCGGTCGCTTCGGCTCTATCGTCGAGCGCTCGCGCTGAAAGAACGCCTGCTCGGCGAAGCGCACCCCGACATCGGGATCACCTGCAACAACCTGGCGACGCTGCACAAAGTCCGTGGCGAACTGTCGTTGGCCGTTCCACTCTATCAGCGGGCACTCGACATCTTCGAGACGGCGCTCGGCCGAATGCATCCCCACACCAACACGTGCCGGGAAAACTTGCGGCGGGTCAATTGACCATCGCTCCAACATTCCCACGCAAGGTGGTCGCGAACCCTTCACCCGCTCGCTTTCTCTAATTCCGGTTGAGAGCTACTAGTCGGTCTTGTCCTGGGTCATAGAGTAGTTTCTTCCGACTTTTTGCCGGCCAATGGCCGGAGGCGGCCATGAAGGTACGATCGAGCGTCCGGCGGATGTGCGACAAGTGCAAGCTCATCCGGCGGAAAGGGGTGGTTCGCGTCATTTGCAGCGACCCCCGACACAAGCAGCGGCAGGGCTAACCGCCCAGGAGCGCGAGAGATATGCCCCGTATTCAGGGCGTGGACTTACCACCGGACAAGCCGACACATATCAGCCTGCGCTACCTGCGGGGCATCGGGCCGACCTTGGCCCTCCGCCTGTGCGATCAGGCGGGCATCGACCCGCAGCGTCGCGCCAAGGAACTGTCGGACGACGACATCGCCCGGATCGCGACCCTCCTCGATCGCGAGTACCTCGTCGAAGGTGCCCTGCGCCGGACCGAGAACGCGAACATCGAGCGGCTGAAGCACATCGGCAGCTACCGGGGCTCGCGGCATCGCCGCAACCTGCCGGTTCGCGGCCAACGCAGCAAGACGAACGCCCGCACTCGCAAGGGCCCCCGCAAGACGGTCGCCGGCAAGAAGGGCGTGAAGGATCTTCGTTAGTCCGTGGTCATTGGTCACCTGTCCTTGGTCCAATCCAATGGCTGCTGACCAATGACTGATGACCATTGACCAATGACCGAATAAAAAATGGCCAAGAGCAAAAAGCGCAAGCAGCGGCGAAACGTGAGCCGCGGCGTGGCGCATATTCAATCGACGTTCAACAACACGATCGTGACGATCACCGACACGGCCGGCGACACGCTGTGTACGGCGTCGGCGGGCACGGCCGGGTTCAAGGGGAGCCGGAAGAGCACCCCGTACGCCGCCCAGCGGGCGGCCGAGTCGTGTGCCGAGAAGGCCTCGAAGTTCGGCGTCAAGGAAGTCGAAGTCCGCGTGAAGGGGCCGGGGGCTGGACGCGAGTCGGCCATCACCGCCCTTCAGCAATCCGGGCTGACCGTGAAAGTGATCGAAGACGTGACCCCGCTGCCGCACAACGGCTGCCGGGCCCCGAAGAAGCGGCGCGTTTAATCCCCGAACTCTGACCCCTGAATCACCGACGATGGCTCGTTACACCGACCCCGTTTGCAAACGCTGCCGCCGCGAGGGCATGAAGCTCTACCTGAAGGGGAGCCGTTGCTACTCGCCCAAATGCCCGATCGATCGGGACAACCGCAAGAACCCGCCGGGCATGCACGGCGCCCGCCGCAGCAAGCTCTCCGAGTACGGCGTCCGCCTCCGCGAGAAGCAGAAGCTCAAGTGGTTCTACGGCGTGCTGGAAGCCCAGTTCCGCCGCTACTTCGACCTGGCCGCCAAGTCGGCCGAGAACACGGGCGAGGAACTGCTCAGCGTGCTCGAACGGCGGATCGACAACGTGATCCATCGCCTCGGGTTCGCCCCGTCCCGAAATGCCGCCCGTCAAGCCGTCCGCGGCGGGCACGTCTTGTTGAACGGCCGGTCGTGCGATATCCCCAGCTTGTTGATGAAGCCGGGCGATACGGTGAAGATCAAGTCCCGTGAGAAGTCGCTCAAGCTCGGCCGCACGATGTTGGCCGAAGGTGCCAAGGAACGGATTCCGGACTTCCTCGAAGTGATCCCCGGCGAGATCCCCGAGGGGCGACTCACCCGGATGCCGAGTCGGCCCGACGTCGATCCCCGGATCGGCGACATCCGCGAGCAACTGATCATCGAAATTGTGACCCGCTAACTTCGTGCTGTTTGCCATCAGCGATCGGCTCTCCGCCATACGGACAGTTTGGCGGAGAGCCGATAGCCGTTAGCTGACAGCCATTCAGGAGGGTTCCCATGCGAATCAAATGGCGGAACCTGGAGCTCCCGAGCCGCGTGGCGCCCGAGCGAGGCCAGACGGACACCTACGGGAAGTTCGTCGCCGAGCCGTTCGAGCGCGGCTTCGGCATCACCGTTGGCAACAGTCTGCGCCGGGTTCTGCTCTCGAGCCTCGAAGGCAGCGGCGTGGTCCGCCTCAAGATTCAGGGCGTTCAACACGAAGTCAGTACGATCCCCGGGGTCGTCGAGGATGTCACGGACATCATTCTGAACGTCAAAGCCCTGGTCGTGAAGAACAACTCGGACTCGCCCAAGACGATTCGGATCGATCGGCACCAGAAGGGCGTCGTCAAGGCGGCCGACATCCAACACGATGCCGACGTCCAGATCATCAACCCGGAACACGTGATCGCCACGCTGACGGACGACGTTCCGTTCGTGGTCGAGATGACGGTCGAGAACGGCCGGGGCTACAAGTCGTCCGACGACAACGCCGGCAAAGAGCGGGAAATCAGCGTGATCCCGGTGGACACGAGCTTCTCGCCAGTCGTGAAGGTCAAGTACGAGATCGAGGAAACCCGCGTCGGCCAGCGCACGAACTACGATCGCCTGCTGATGGAAATCTGGACGAACGGCACGACCACGCCGCAGATGGCCCTGGTCGAGTCGGCGAAGATCCTCCGCAAGCACCTGAACCCGTTCGTGCAGTACACGGACCCGGGCTCGGAGTTGCCGATCGACGATCGTTTCGAATCGGCCGGCGGCGCGTTGGTCGTCGGCGACGCCGACCTCGAGCGCAAACTCAACATGAGCCTGGCCGAGTTGGAGTTGTCGGTCCGGGCCACGAACTGCCTGGAGTCGGAGAACATCTCGACCGTCCGCGACCTCGTGTCGCGCTCGGAAGACGAGTTGCTCGAAGTCCGCAATTTCGGCGAAACGACGCTGAAGGAAGTCCGCCAGAAACTGTCCGAGCACGGCCTGCAACTCGGCATGCGAGCGGCGGCACGCCGTTAGTCAATGGTCATTGGTCCTTAGTCCTTGGCAAATGACCAATGACCATTGACTGATGACCAGCCCAACAGTGGCCGGGCGAGCACGGTCGAAAGGCCGTCCGTGAAACCGGCTTACCACGAGGTGTTTTTCCATGCGCCACCAGAAGCGCGGCCGTAAGCTCGGCCGCAACTCACCCCATCGTACGTCGCTGAAGCGCAATCTGCTGATGGCATTGTTCGCTCACGAGCGAATCGAGACGACTACCCCGAAGGCCAAGGAACTCCGGCCATACGTCGAGCGCCTGATAACGCTCGCCAAGCGTGGCCTCGCCGAGGGGGACACGCTCAAGTCTCTGCACGCCCGCCGGCTCGTCATGGCCCGGCTCGGCCCGGTCGCCAAGGTCGACCTGCTCAATGCCAAGGACGAACCGACCGGCCAAACCGTGATCGGCAAGCTGTTCTCCGAACTGGCCCCGCGCTACAAGGACCGCCCGGGCGGCTACACGCGAATCATCAAGCTAACCAAGCGCCGTCTCGGCGACGCTGGCGAAGTGGCCCTGATCGAGTTGCTCAAGGAAGGCGAAGTGAAGGTCCGAGCCACCCAGCCCAAGGCCGCGACCCCGGCACCGGCTCCCGCGCCGGTCCAACCCGCCCCGGTCGCAGCGCCGATTGAAGGATGAGATTGGCGAGCGGAGCGACTCACGTCGCCCGATGAACCCAGGATCGCTGAACTTTGTCTTAAGGCTTGGTTCGAGACGATGGGGGTTCATCGGGCGGCTTAGGCCGCTCCGCTCGCCTCGCCCAACATCACGCGGCGATCTTGCCTGGAAGCACTTTCTCGTCAATGTTCATACTGTCGCGGACAACGTAGGGGCGCTTGTCCTGGCTCTCGTAGTACGTTCGCATCATCACTTCGCCGAGTAGGCCCATTGAAATCATCTGCACGCCGACGAGCCCGAGCGCGACGCTGAGATAGAGCAGCGGGTTGCCGGTCATCCAGGGGCCGCCGAACATTTTCATTACGACCGTCGCCAGGAAGCTGAGCACGGCGAAGGCCAGGAAAAACATCCCGACGCCGCCCATGAAGTGCATCGGCCGGGTTAGATAGCCGGAGAAGAACTTGATCGTCAACAGGTCGAGCAAGACGCGGCCCGTGCGACCGATGCCGTACTTCGAGACGCCGGCCCGGCGGGCGTGATGTCGAACCGGAACCTGGGCGATGCGTGCCCCGAGGTTGCTGGCGAGCACCGGGATGAAGCGATGCATCTCGCCGTAGATGCGCAGGTTTCGCGCGATGTCGGCTTTGATGACGCGGATCGTGCAGCCGAAGTCGCGGAACGGGAGCTTGGTCACCTTGCGAATGAGCCAGTTCGCGATGCGACTTGGGATCTTGCGAAGGAGAACTTTGTCCTGGCGATTGGCCCTTTCGCCAAGGACCATGTCGTAGCCCTCGCCCTCGTCGAGCTTGGCGACGAGGAGCGGCAGGTCGGCCGGGTCGTTCTGCAAGTCGCCGTCCATTGTCAC
>JANLUE010000702.1:0-10717 GCA_031363325.1 Gemmataceae bacterium | reverse complement strand
CCACGACCCCAACCGAAGCGGCGTTCCGCGCGCCGCGCACTGCCGCCACAGAGTTTCAAAGCCACCTCGGCCTGGAACAAACGCCGTTGATGACCCGTCAATCGCTCCGCACCACGAACCAAAAGCAAGTCGGTCGTCGTCGTCGAGTCGTCCATGACTCTGCCTCGTTCGGTGACCTGAGGACTCCCCACACGATTCTCTCATGACGACCGGTTCGAGAAAACCTCAATTTGCGGGTACACTACCTTCTGCCATTCGCCTAAGTGGAGCGATCGAGGCATGAGTCGGCATGTGATCGTGATCGGGTCAGGGGTCATTGGCAGTGCGTGCGCGCACTACTTGATTGAGGCGGGCTGGCGGGTCACGATGCTCGATCGGGGGTCGTTTGGCCTGGCCTGTTCGCACGCCAATTGCGGTTACGTTTGCCCGAGCCACGTGTTACCATTGGCCGGGCCGGGAGCGTTCGGCTTCGCGCTCAAATCGATGTTGCACCGCGATTCGCCGTTCCGCGTCAAGTTTCGGGCGAGCCTTTCACACTGGCGCTGGCTGTTCGCGTTCGCGAAACGCTGCAATCGCCGCGACATGCTTGAATCCGGCCGCGGAATCCATGCCCTGCTGCAATCGTCGCGACGACTGTACGACGACCTCATCAAGTCGGGACTCGCCTGTGAATGGACGACGCGCGGATTGTTGTTCGTGTTCCAGTCGCGGGCGGGCATGGATCACTACGCCGAGTCGGACGAACTATTGCGGAAAGAGTTTGGCGTCGGTGCGAAGGCGTTTCCGGGTGACGCGGTGGCCGAACTCGAACCCGCCCTCAAGCCGGGCCTCGGTGGCGGCTGGCTGTACGAATCGGACGCGCACCTTCGGCCCGATCGACTCATGTCCTCGTGGCGGGACCGACTCAAAGCAAACGGCGTAACCGTCCGCGAAAATTGCGAAGCATTTGGCTTCGTCCGCAGCGACGGCTTGGCCACGGCTGTTCGCACGTCGGCGGGGGAACTCGCGGCCGACGCGTTCGTCCTGGCCGCCGGAGCGCTCACGCCCTACCTGAACGACTACCTCGGCTGTCGCATCCCCATTCAACCGGGCAAGGGTTACTCGATCACAATGCCCCGGCCCGCCAAGTGCCCGACGATTCCGCTGATCTTCGAGGAACACCGCGTCGCCGTCACGCCGTTCGAGTCCGGCTATCGCATCGGGTCGATGATGGAATTCGTCGGCTACGATTCGACGGTCTCGCCGCGCCGGGTGGCGTATCTGAAATCGGCCGCGAGCGAATACCTCCACGAACCGACCGCCGATCCGGTCGTCGAAACCTGGACCGGTTGGCGGCCGATGACGACGGACAGCCGACCGATCATCGACCGGAGTCCCGCACTAAAGAACGTCGCCATCGCGGCGGGCCACAACATGCTCGGCCTCTCGATGGCCCCGGGGACCGGCAGACTTGTGGCCGAATTGCTTTCGGGCGTGGAGTCGCATCTTGACGCGAGTCCGTATTCGGCGCGGCGGTTCTGAAAATCGTCAGCGCATTCGCTCAACCCGCACGGCGCAAAACTTGAACTCCGGAATCTTCCCATACGGGTCGAGGGCGTCGTTCGTCAACACGTTGGCGGCCGCTTCGCGGAAATGGAACGGAATGAACACACTGCCCGGTTGAACCTTGTCGCTCGATCGAGCGGGTAGGTGGATCGCGCCGCGTTTCGAGCGAACGGTCACTTCGTTGCCGTCGGCCACTGCGAGTCGGGCCAGATCGTCGGGGTGAATCTCAACGAACGGCTTCGGCTGCAGTGCGTCGAGCACTTGAGCCCGACGGGTCATCGTGCCGGTGTGCCAGTGTTCGAGGACGCGGCCCGTATTCAGAACCAACGGGTAATCCGCGTCCGGCAGCTCCGCCGCGTCGCTGAATTCGCAGGGTACGAATTTGGCGCGGCCCGTCGGCGTCGGAAATCGATCGTGGAACAACACGATTTCGCCCAATGAGTTCGCCGGGTCCGGACACGGCCAGATTTTGCCCGTCGTGCCGAGATGCTCGTACGTCAGGCCCGCGTAACTGTTCGTGAGACCCGCGAACTCCGCGAACACTTCGGCCGGCGAGGTGTACGGCATCGGGTAGCCGACTCGATTCGAGATTTCGCCGATGATCCGCCAGTCGAGTCGGGCCTCGCCCGGCGGCGCGAGAACGGGTCGGCCGATTTGCACGCGGCGATCGGTGTTCGTGTACGTGCCTTCTTTTTCGAGGAACGACGAGGCGGGCAGGATCACATCGGCGAACTCGGCCGTCTCGGTCAGGAAGATATCCTGGACCGCCAGAAACTCGAGGTTCGAAAGGGCTTTGCGAACTTTGTTGATGTTGGGGTCGGACAGGAACGGATTTTCGCCAAGCATATACATGCCGCGAATCGTTCTTTCCATCGCCCCTTTCATGATCTCGACGACTGTGAGCCCCGGCACCGGATCGAGTGAAACGCCCCAGGCCGATTCGAATCGCTTGCGATTGACGTCGTCTTTCACCGGCTGATAGTCGGGGTACATCATTGGGATAAGGCCGGCATCGGAAGCACCTTGCACGTTGTTCTGGCCGCGCAGTGGGTGCAGGCCGGTGCCGGGTCGACCGATGTTGCCAGTCAGCAAGCTCAAGGCAATCAGGCAACGCGCGTTGTCGGTCCCGTGAATGTGTTGGCTGATCCCCATGCCCCAGAAGATCAACAGGTTCTTCGCGCGACCCAGCGAACGCGCGATTTCATACAGAGTTGATTCGGCGATACCGCACACGGGCGCGACGCGGGCCGGCGAATAGTCTCGCACGCGTTCTTGCAACGCCTCGAAGTTCTCCGTTCGATTCGCAATGAACGTCGCGTCGATGAGTCCTTCGTCGATCAAAACATGCATCAGCGCGTTGTAAAAGGCCACATCGGTGGCGGGCCGAATCGGGCAGTACCACGTGGCGAAGTCGGCGATCGGCGGGCGACGCGGATCGACGACCAGGATCTTGGTGCCACGCCGAGCGGCCTGCTTGAAAAACGTCGCGGCCACCGGGTGATTGACCGTCGTGTTCGTGCCGGTGAGCAGCAGAAAGTCGGAATGCTCCGCGTTCGCGAAGATGTCCGAGACCGCCCCCGAGCCAATCCCTTCGAGCAACGCCGCCACTGACGACGCATGACACAGGCGCGTGCAGTGATCGACGTTGTTCGTGCCGAGGCCGGCCCGCATCAACTTCTGGAAGAGATACGCTTCCTCGTTGCTGCACTTGGCCGACCCGAAGCCGGCCAGGGCGCGCGGGCCATGCTCCGCCTTGATTCGCAGCAAATTCGCAGCAATCAGCTCGAGCGCCTCGTCCCAACTCGCTTCGCGGAACGACGGCATCACTTCGCGATAATCGACGACCGCGTTCTTGCCATTGCCTTGCACTTCCTTGGAGAGCGGCCCCTTCGGATACGCATCGGGTCGACGGATCAAAGGCTTCGTGAGCCGCTGTTCGTGAAGTGTGTAGTCCCAGCCGTAGCGTCCTTTCACGCAGAGTCGGCCATCGTTGCCCCCGCCGTCCCGACCCTCGGCCCAAACAATTGTGTTGGCCCCGGCATCGACGTGATAGGTGATCGCACAGCCGACGCCGCAATACGGACAAACACTTGCGACGTTCTTCGTTTCGGCCCTCGGCAACAACGGCAGCGTGAGAGTCTTGTTCGTGAGGGCCCCGGTCGGGCACGCGGCCACGCATTCGCCACAAGCGACGCAGGTGCTTTGTCCCATCGGCACGTCAAGGTCGAAGCCGATCCGCGTCGTGTAGCCCTTGCCGGTTCGGCCAATCACTTCGTTGCATTGGATTTCGTCGCAGGCTCGAATGCAGCGATCGCACAGGATGCACGCCTGGTGATCGACGGCGATCACATGTGACGATGTGTCAGTCGGCCGGGGATGTGGCCGCGCATTGAATACGGAGTACGCGGGGCTTAGCGGATAGCGCCGAGCGAGCTCGTCGAGTTCGTCGTCCCGCGTCGTCCGTTCCTTGGCGCACGGGGTCGGATGGTCGGCCATGAGCAAGGCGGTCAACATCGCCCGATGCTTCTCGACTTTCGGCGAAGCGGTCTCGACCCGCATCCCCTCCTCGCAGGGCCGAACGCAAGACGCGGCCAGAACTCGCCCGCCCGTATCGACGACGCACATCCGACACACGCCGACGGGACGGAGCTTCGGGTCGTGGCAGAGGGCGGGGATGTCGATATCAATCGACCGCGCCGCGTCCCAAATGGACGTACCGGCCGGGACCGAGAGGGGGTGCGAATCGATGGTGAGGGAGACGGACATGATGTTCAATTGAAGCCAGCGCGTTTTCGCGGCATTGCGATGGCAGTCAGGCTAATCGAGCAGGCAGCCCGCGACCACGGATTTCTTCGCGGGAACTCGGCGCCTTGCGCCGCCTCACCGAGCCCGCGACTCGGCGCGGAAGCCAATTCGCACGATAGCCCTATCATTTCCGCGACGAGCCGCGCGAGCGCGGCCCAACCGCCCACTCCCTTGCGCGGGTCAATTCGTGAGCAGCATTCCCTGGTGGGGTTACGTTATTCTGGCCGGGCTGGCCTGGGGCACCTACGTTCCGATCATCTTTTATGGCGGCACCGAGCTCACGACCGCGCCGGGCACGGTCGGCGGTCGACTCGCGTCAATCCTGTGCGTCGGCATCGCGTATTTCGTGATGGCCGTCCTGGTGCCAATCGTCTTGATGTCGGTTCGCGACGATGCCAAACCGGAGTGGCGGACGAACGGCCTGATCTTCAGCAGCCTGGCCGGTGTCGCGGGCGCGGTCGGGGCGATCTGCGTGATCTTCGCCAGCAAGGCCGCCGTCGACGCGGCCAAGGCCGAAGGCGTGTCACCGGCGACTTACCGCGTCTACATCGCGCCGCTGATCTTCAGTCTGGCACCAGCGATCAACACGATTCTGAGTCTGTTGTGGCACCCGAAGCCGGGCGACCCCTGGCACTTCGACTTTGAAATGCCCGGTTGGAAACTGCCGGTGGGGATTCTTCTGGTCGGGGCCGGGACGTTCCTGGTGCTGTTCTCGAAGGAAGAAGTGGAAGCGAACAAGGCCCCGCCGCCGAAACAAGCGGCCGCGCCAACCGGGCCCCCGGGATAGCGGGTCATTGATTGTCTCCCAACGCGAAACTGCGAATCGGCAACTAACCCGCCGGGTCCCGTGCCGACCGACGACAAACCAAACAGTCAAGTGTGCCACAGGCTTCGCGCGTGGGCTTTGACGCGCCGGAGGCGTGGCAGCCGAACGTCGGATGGTAGCCCGACGCGTGAGCGAAGGCGAGCGTCGCGTCCCACATACGGTTGGCGTCGGATGGTAGCCCGACGCGTCAGCGAGGGTCCGCCCAATTCCGCGAAGGCGAGCGTCTTCCAGTTCGCGACGCGCTCGCACACGCGTCGGGCTACCATTTGAGGTACGCCAACCGTTCGTGGGACGCGACGTTCACCGTCGGGACGGGCAGCTATTCGCCGGCGATTGAGCGCACCAATATTGGGAGACAGTCAATGACCCGCTACGCCGACCTGAAAGGCGCTCCAAGGTGTCACAAAATGCCCAATGATATGCCAAAAAAACCGGGATGTTCGCTCGCCGTCGAGTCGGCGGCCGGCCAATCGGTCATTGTTGTCGCCAATCAGTTTGGAACGAACTCCAGGCTTCAAGCCGTTTTGGGTTTGGCGTTGTGTCTGGCTGGCCCCGCCCTTGCCCGGGCCGATGCGGACGCGGACCTGGCGGCGTTCTTCAAGTCCTACCTCGACGAGTCGTTGAAGCACGCGCCGCTCGACGCCTCGCGACTCGGCGATCATCGGCACGACGACCGTCTCGACGACCTCTCGACGTCGGCGCGGGCTGACCGCGTGAAGCGCGACCGCGTGGCCCTCGAACGATTGCCGGAGTCGGTTAAGTTCGATCCGTTGTCGCTGCAAGGCAAAGTCGACTATCAGATCCTGCGTGATTCGTTGAAGCGCTCGCTGTGGCTCGCGGACAACACGTCCCCCTTCGAAACCGACCCCCGGCTCTGGAATGAATACACCGCCGATAGCGTGTATCTGTTGCTCACGCAATCGACCGTGCCGAAGCCGCGGGCGATTCGCGACGCGGCCGGGCGGATCGAGGGGATTCCCAAAGTCGTCGCCAACGCGAAGGCGACGCTCAAAGCTCCGCCGAAAGTGTTCGTGGAGACGGCGATTCGCCAGAATCGCGGCGCGATCGCCTTTTACGAGAAGGGCATTTTCGCGTTGACGGGCGAGACGCCGGCGCTCAGCGCGCTCGCCGGGCCATGTCGGGCCGCCGTCGTTTCGCTCAAGGACTTCCAGAACTTCCTCGAAGACGACCTGCTCGCCCGGGCGACCGGCGACTGGCGACTCGGGCCCGAGAAGTTCGCGGCCAAGCTGGACACGGAACTCGAGGCCGGCCCAGGCCTCGGCGCGGCGGCCGTGTTGAAGATCGCCGAGGCGGAAGCCGATCGCGTTCGGAACGAGATGTACGTCATCGCTCGACAACTGTGGTCGAAGTTGTTCCCGAAACTCCCCCTTCCGCCGGACGATGTCGTCGGCCGACGGGCGTGCATTCAGTTGGTGATGGCCGAACTCGGCAAGGATCACGGCGAAGTCGATACGCTCGTACCCGACGCGCGCCGGACGGCCGCCGAGATTCGTACCTTCCTCAAAGCAAAAGACTTGCTGCGGTTGCCTGACCCGGATCGTTGCGAGATCGTCGAGATGCCGGAATTCCAGCGCGGCAACTCGACCGCGTATTTGAGCCCGGCCCCGCCACTCGATCCGAGGGCGTCGAGCTTCTATGCGGTCAGCCCGCCGCCCCGCGATTGGGATCGTGGCCGCGTGGACAGTTACTTGCGCGAATACAACCGGGCCATGATGAAATTGCTCACGATCCACGAGGCCTATCCGGGCCATTACGTTCAACTTGAATACTCGAATCGCCATCCGTCGTTGATTCGCAAAGTGCTATGGTCCGGCACGTTCGCCGAGGGCTGGGCCGTCTACACCGAACAGATGATGCTCGACCAGGGCTTCGGAGAAGGCGACCTGTCGCTGCGGATTCATCAACTGAAGTGGTACCTGCGCGCCGTCACGAACGCGATCCTCGACCATCGCATGCATTGCATGAACCTGTCGGACGAGGGTGCGATGAAACTGTTGGTCGAGGGGGCGTTTCAAACGGAAGGGGAGGCGCTCGGCAAAGTCGTGCGGGCGAAACAGTCGTCGTGTCAACTTTCGACGTACTTCGTCGGCCGCATGGCTTTCTATCGATTGCGCCAGGAAATCTCGCGCGAGCAGGGCGACGCGTTCGACCTCGGCCGGTTCCACGAAGCGGTGTTGGCTCATGGCACGGTGCCCGTGAAGTTCCTGCCGGAGCTGGTTCGCGACCGCTTGAAGCGGCCACGCTAGAGCGCCTTCCGGGTAGTCGTGGCGAACGTACAATGTCCGCGATGCCGCGCATTCGTCAACTGCCTTCGTCCGTCATCACCAAGATCGCCGCGGGCGAGGTCATCGAACGGCCCGCGAGCGTCGTCAAGGAACTGCTCGAAAACTCGGTCGACGCCGGGGCCACGAGGATCGACATCGACCTCGATCAGGGTGGAACGGAACTGATTCGCGTGGTCGATGATGGGCATGGCATCGACCCGGCCGATCTGCCGCTCGTGTTCGCCAGCCACGCCACGAGCAAATTGGCCGACGCCGACGATCTCTTTCGCATTGGCACTCTGGGGTTTCGCGGCGAAGCGATGGCTTCGATCGGCGGCGTCGCCAAGGTCACGGTGCAATCGCGCCCGACCGGGGCCGAGGTCGGTTGCGAGATGCTTTGCGATGGCGGGCTCCTTTCGCCCGTCCGACCGTGGAACGGTTCGCCGGGCACGCGGATCGAGGTTCGCCACCTGTTCTTCAACACACCCGTTCGCAAGAAATTCCTACGCACCATCTCGACCGAGCTCGGGCACATCGTCGAGATCGTCACGCGACTGGCGCTTGCGAACCCCGGCTTGCATCTCGTGCTGCGCCACAACGACAAGCTCGTTCACGAAGTGCCGGGCACGGCCGGGCTCGCCGACCGGATCGGGTTGTTCTTCGGCCAGGACGTTCGCGGGGCCTTGATCGAGACGCGGGCTGAACAGGACGCCGTCTCGCTCCTGGGCCTGGTGGCCGACCCGGCCATCGATCGGGGCAACGCCAAGCTGCAGTATTTGTTCGTGAATGGCCGTTCGATCCGCGATCGAAGCCTCGCCCATGCGATGCAGGAAGCGTATCGCGGACTCCTAATGACCGGCCGATACGCGATCGGCTTCGTGTTCCTGCAACTGCCGCCCGATGCTGTGGACGTCAACGTTCATCCGACCAAGGCCGAGGTTCGCTTCCGCGATTCGCAGTCGCTGTACCATCTCGTTCGGGCGGCCGTGAAGAAGGCACTGCTTTCGAAGAACCTGGTGCCGCGCTTGCAAGTGCCCGAAGCCACGATCAGCACCGGGCCAATCGTCGAGCCGGAGCCGCCGCCGAGCTTGTTTCTACCGCCAGTTTCCACGCTGCCTCCCGAACGTGTGATCGCGGCGAACACCGAACCGGTCGTCGCTCCCGAAACTTCAGGCACCGAGACGGCGAGTCCTCCCCCGATCTCGCCGATGCCCACTGTGTTTTCGGCGCGGGCGATTCAGATTCACGATTCGTATTTGGTCGTCGAAACCTCCGGGGGCATGCTGGTCGTCGATCAGCACGCCTTGCACGAACGCATTCTCTACGAACAACTGCGCAACCGCGTCCGCGACGGCAAGCTCGATATTCAACGCTTGCTGATCCCGGAGCCGATCGACCTGCCAATGGAACAGGCCGGCGCGGTCCTGGAGGCGAAGCCGCAACTCGCGCTCCTTGGGCTCGAAGTCGAAGACTTCGGTGGCGGGACGGTGGCCGTATCGAGTTACCCGGCCCTGCTCGGCCGCGTGCCCGTGGCCCAGATTTTCCAGAGCGTTGTGGACGTGCTCGCGAACAAGGATCGCCCGCCGACCCGCGATCAACTCTTCAACCACCTGTTGGCAACGATGGCCTGCAAGGCGGCCGTAAAGGCCGGTGATCGTCTGTCGCCAGAAGAGATCGACTACCTGATGCAACTGCGGCAACTGGCGGAAGACTCGCACCATTGCCCGCACGGCCGACCGACATCGTTGGTGTTTAGCCGACAAGAATTGGACAAACAGTTTCGGCGGATCTGAGGTGCTCGGTTAGCCGATTCGCACCCGCACGATCTTCTTGCTCCCCAACCGCACGACGAGGCCATCCTCGATCGCAACCGTCGCCTTCCAGTCCGTGATCTTCGTGCGCTCCGGGCCGATCGTCACGGCCCCTTCGGTCACTTTCTGCCGGGCCTCCGTGTTACTCTTGCAGAACCCGACCAACACGAGCAGGCGAAGCAACCCAAGGGGCAGGGCGGTCTCGCTCGCCGGGATCGCGACCTCGGGAATGTTCTCGGGGTCTTTCTTTTCGCCGAATTGTTGTTCGAAGTTCGCCTGGGCGGCGAGGGCGGTGTCCGCGCCGTGATAGTAGGCGACGATGTCGCGGGCCAACGTCTTCTTGGCGACCATCGGGTGCGTCCGCGCCGAATCGGCCAGCGCCTCGATCTCGGCGGCCGGACGGTCGGTCAACAGCGTGAACCATTCCTTCATCAGGTCGTCGGGGATGCTCAGCGTCTTGCCGAACTGTTGGTCGGCCGATTCGCCCACGCCGATGTAGTTGCCCAAACTCTTGCCCATTCGGCGCGCGCCATCGAGGCCTCGGAGGATTGGCAGCGTCAAGCACACCTGCGGTTCCTGGCCGGCCGCTTCTTGCAGGCGTCGGCCGACCATCAGGTTGAACAGTTGCTCGCTGCCGCCCAGTTCGATGTCCGCCGCGATCTCAACACTGTCGTGCCCCTGCATGAGGGGGTACAAACATTCGTGCAGGTAGATCGGCTCCGATTCCGGGCGCTTGTGGAAGCGCTTCGAGAAATCGTCCCGTTCGAGCATGCGCTGGACGGTCATCTTGCTCGTCAGGCTTAGTACATCGAGAAAGTTGAATCGTCCGAACCATTCGCCGTTTCGGCGCACTTCCGCCTTCGAGAGGTCGATGATCTTGGCGATCTGAGTCAGGTACTCCTCGGCATTCTTCTCGACTTGCTCTTGAGTCAGACGGGCCCGCGTTTGATCCCGGCCACTGGGGTCGCCGACGAGGGCCGTGTAATTGCCGATAATCAGGACGGCCGTGTGGCCCAGCTCCTGGAACTGGCGCAACTTGCGAAGCGGCACCGTGTGGCCAAGATGCACGTCGATCCCGGTCGGGTCGATGCCGTACTTCACGCGCAACGGCTTGCCGGTCTTCAGGCTCGATTCGAGTTTCTTGGCGAGCCAATTGGTCGGCTCGACCTGATCGACGCCGCGCCGGAGTTGTTCTTCGATTGTTGACATGGAACGCTTACCCCCGACGCCGGGCGGCAATGGCGCAGCCATCGCCGCCCTGGGTTGGCTACGATCGAAACTGATACCGCCCGACCATTTGAAAGGCATGACGGTAGTGTTGGACTTCAGGTTCGCGCGCGGAGGCGGGCCAGCGGAGGGCCAGGATGTCGAACCGGAGGCCGATGTCCCACAACTTGCGACGTTGGAGATATCGAAGCGTCGCGTCGGTCAGTCGGCGTTGCTTG
>JANLUE010000680.1:0-2542 GCA_031363325.1 Gemmataceae bacterium | reverse complement strand
CGCCGCGCGGATCGCCGCGTTCGGTCAGATAGTCCGCGTACGCGGCCCACGGGCTTATCGAATGGGGGTCGGCCAGGATCGCGCGTTCGAACGCCTCGTTATCCGAAACGACTGCTTTCGGCGTTGTCTCCACGTAGCCCTTGCCTGTTTTCTCGCGGATCAGTTTGTCGGCTTCGCTCTGGGCCTTCGTGTCGGACGCGAACGTCTTCGTTGTCGATTGGCCAGCCGTCCCAACCTTGCCGTAGGTCACGGTGAACGAATCGCCCTGGACATCGATGTTCCAGAACTTGTGGGACTTCGAGTCGCTGAACTGAAAGGTCCGCATGGGCCACTCCGCGAAGAGAAGTACTCATCGATACCCGGTCGGCACTCGCTCCAGAACGCCGGCCCCAAACGTGTCATACAAATTCAGCCGGTTCAAGTGGACGTACCCGATGTGACAACCGCAAGAATCGTTCGGGCACCCCCGCTCGACGAGGCAGGACTCGAAGCCCGGATCGAACAGATTGCCGATCGGCTCCGCGACGAAATGGCAACGCCGAATGGCCCCGTCTCCATCCACCGCAATGACGGAACGGCCGGCTCGACACGGCTCGCCAAGGCTGCGATGTCGCCGATTGTTGATCGGAAACAGTGGGTCGATCCGCGTCAGCTCGGCCACCATTTCGGGTTCGTAGTAGTCGGGCTCGCGCTTGTACGCGTTGATCCACAGATACACGTCCGTTGGCAACGCCCTACGAA
This sequence comes from Gemmataceae bacterium, assembly GCA_031363325.1. GTDB lineage: Bacteria > Planctomycetota > Planctomycetia > Gemmatales > Gemmataceae > SIAJ01. The sequence continues at coordinate 1,801 of JANLUE010000680.1, read as the reverse complement.
TCGCGTCAATCTCGTCGATGTGTTCTTTGAGCCCGACGACGCCAACGCTGAATCGAACGCCCCGATCCAAAAGTTCGCGACACTTGGCCAGAAACCGGTCGCGGGTCGTCTCGCCGGGATGATAAGTGCACCACAAGCCGAGCTTCGACTTGTCGCAGTCCTCGACCCAGTCGAGTCGACACGACAGGTTCGTCTGAATCGCGACCTTGAACACGTTCGGTCGATTCGACAACTTGATGAATGCTTCTTGATACCACCGACGCACGAGCGCCTCGCCCCAGGGAGTAAACAAGACGCCCAACGAATCGTCGGTTCGCCCGACGATCCAGTTCGCGAATCGTTCGAGACAGGCGCGATCGTGGGCCAGCTCGGCGGGCGTTTCGGTTCGCTTGGCGAACGGGCAATACCCGCACGCGTAGTTGCAACTCGAGAGCGGGCCGCGATAGAGGAGCGAGAGGTTCATTTCGCTTCGTACCCCTCCATGAGACTGCGAACGCGCTCCGAGAAAAACCACGGCCCCAGTACGTCGGCTCGTTCGAGGCCGAGCGGAGTCGGCCTCCATGCGTCGTCAACATGATCGAGTAGGCCCAGTTCGACAAGTGTTGTCAGCTCGGGAAAATCGGCAACCGGATCGGTCGCGAAGCGATTCCGATAGTCGACCACCTTCAACCCCTCGACGTGCAGGATCGATTGCAAGAGAAATCGACGCCTTTGTTCGTTCGCATCCAGTTCGAAGCCATGATCGGCGACTCCGAACTCAGCCGGTTCGCGGGCGAGATACGCTCCGATGATCTCGCGTACGCCGCGCGCACCAACGGCATAGTCCAACGAATAGTGCAGGCCTCGCGTGTACGACCGGGCCCCACAGCCAAGACCGACCATTCCATCCGATTGGCAGCAGTAGCTTGGCCCCTCGGTCGACGGCTCGCCGTGGCGACGAAAGAGTCGCGTCGAAACTTGCGAATAGCCTTCGCCCAGAAGAGTTTCTCGCCCCTCCCGGTAGCACGCCAATCGTAGATCGTCCCAGGCCTTTCGCGATTGGCCGAGCGCCGTGAGTGGCCGAACATACAGCGGATACAAATACAGTTCGTTCGGCTCGTAGCTCAACGCGCGCTTGATCGATCCGAGCCAGGACGCGACCGTTTGTGCGGGAAGCCCGAAAATCAGATCGAAGTTGAGCACCGAGAAACCGGCCGACTTTAGCACGTTCAGGGCCACATCGACCTCGGCAGGATCTTGAGGCCGTCCGACCGACGCCGTTTCAGCGGCGACGAACGACTGAATGCCGATGCTGACCCGATTCACGCCTCGTTCCTTCAAAAGGGCCGCCTTGGCCGCGGTCAAAGTATCCGGTGAAGTCTCGACACCAATCGGCGTGGCCGCCAGGTCGACACCCATTTCGCGTTCGGCAATATCGAAGACCTCCGCGAGGCCTTGTTCGTCGAGATAGGTTGGCGTCCCGCCGCCGATCGCGAGTCGTGAAAACTGAGCGTTGGGCATGGCCGATCGCACGGCAACAGCCTGCTGACGTAGTGCATCGAGATAGAGCGGGACCAGCGAGTCTTTTGGGTTCGGAGTCGTGAACAGATTGCAGAAACCACATCGCATCGTGCAGAACGGAACATGCACGTAGAGGAACAGACTGTTGGTTGGTTCTTCAGACCACGCGGATTCGAGGGAACGTGGTGCGATTGGCCGGTAGGCCGTCTTGTGCGGGTAGGCGTACACGTACGAACGATACGGCGAGCCCTGGAGGACCGGGTGCGTTTTCATGCGGTCACTCCCTCGAGAAGAAACTCCG
>JANLUE010000643.1:0-2127 GCA_031363325.1 Gemmataceae bacterium | reverse complement strand
TCAGGCTCTCGGATGGGCTTTGCGGTAGCTATCCTGCAACCGCTGGGTCGACACGTGGGTGTAGATCTGGGTGGTCGTCAAGTTTTTGTGGCCGAGCAACTCTTGCACGCCGCGAATGTCCGCCCCCGCGTCGAGCAGGTGTGTGGCGAACGTATGTCGCAAGGTGTGCGGCGTCGTGCGCGGGTCGAGCCCGGTCTGGCGCAGATACTTCAGGAGCAATCGGCCAACACTGCGGGTCGAGAGCCGCGTGGCGTTCTTGTTGAGGAACACCGCCTCGGAACGCCGGCCGATACCTTCGAGCAAGTTGGTGCGGGCACCGAGCCAACTCGAGATGGCCGACTTGGCGGCCGCGCCGATCAACGCGAGGCGTTCGCGCCGACCTTTGCCGCGCACCGTGGCGATGCCATCCCCGAGGTCGATGTCCGCCAGTTCCAGGCCGACGAGTTCGCTGACGCGCAAGCCGGCCGAATAGAGTGTTTCGAGGATCGCCCGATCGCGCAGGCCGAGTCCCGCATCATCGAGCGGCGCGGCCAACAGACGTTCGACATCGGACTTGTTCAGGAAGTGCGGCAGCTTGCGATCGAGCTTCGGGCCGCGCAGACCGTCGGCCGGGTTCTTTTCCAAGGCGCCCTGGCGACACAGGAATCGGCACCAGGAGCGCACGGCGGCGATGCGTCGCGAGATGGTCGTGCGGGCGTAGCCCTGATCGTGGAGCCAGGCGAGGAACGAACGAAGCAGGCGCGTCGAGATTCCGTCCGCCCGCAGGCCGGCGGCCTTCTGGCGGAAGAACTCGATGGCCTGGGTCAGGTCCTCGCGGTAGGACTTGACCGTGTAGGCCGATGCGTTTTTTTCCAGGGCCAAGTGCCGGAGGAAGTCGGCCAGGTCCTGGTCCAGGTCTGCCATATCGGGGTGTACGTCAGTCGGTCGTTGGGGACGAATTCGCTTGCGTCCCTGCGGCGGTCGCCTGCTGGCGGGCACGGTCGGCCAAGACGGCCGCATCGTACCACGTCAAGCTGACGGCCGGACTGGCGGCCTGGCCTCGAATGGCCTCGATGAGTTCCTCTCGGCTCTCGTCGTCGTAGACGTAGATGAAGCGTTCCTTGCCTCGGATGAGGGCCAACACACTCAGTTCGTGTTGCACGGGCCGCCTCTCGGAGCGTATCACGTCCGGGCCGACCTTCCGAGGCCGATCCCAGGCGTACTTCTCTCCTTCGACTCGCTCGATGCGGGAACTTTGGGAAACTGAAGAAGAATCGGAGGCTTTGGAAACGGGACGGACCGGTGAGAACGGATTGAAGGATTGGGACGGCGCGAGCACTACCGACGATCCGGCTCGTCGAACTTGAATTGCGGGTCGGTCACTTCCTCGGTTCGTCGGCGGCGCACGCCCTCGCGGGCGATTGGTCGAGTCGGTCGGCGCAATCGAATCGCGACCCACAAGCGAAAGGCGTTCCAGGCGGTCAACAGGGCGGCGACGGTCGTAATGAGTGAAGCCGATGGCCCAACACGTTCGAGCATCTCGGCGGCCATCCATCGGTCGCGCGTCGATAGGCCGATGAAAATCGCGAGCCACACGATCAATAGCGTGAAGTTAAACGCTTTGGAGTTCATCCCCGTTCCGCCTCGTTCACGATCAATTCTTCCCTTCTTTCGGTTTAGGCGATTGCGGACCGGCCGCCCAACCGTTATGATCCTCTCCAACCTCAGACCCATTCCCCACTGACAAGGGGTCTGCCCATGCCGAATGCCGCGACTCGTCCCGACCCGGATCAACTCTTCCGCCAGTGGGAGAACCTTCTCGGCGAAGGCTCCCTGACGACGGCCGCGTACATCGCGGCCGACGATCCGGGCCTCATTCCCGCTTTACAGCATCGAATCACCGCGTATTTGTCCGAACGCGCAGCCGACTTCGACGAAACGTTGACCGGCGACCTGGAAGCGTCCGGCGAACCAAAATCGCCGGCCGTCCCCGATGTCACGATCCTCGATCATCTTGGCACCGGCGGGATGGGGGTCGTGTTTCACGTCCGCGATCAGCTGGACCGCGAGTGGGCCATGAAGGTTGCGCGAGGAGATCGGCTCTCGAGTCGGGGACGCGAGCGATTCAAGGCCGAGGCCCGCGCGATG
>JANLUE010000624.1:0-5656 GCA_031363325.1 Gemmataceae bacterium | reverse complement strand
GCCACGTTGGCGGGTGTGGTGTTAGCGGAGTCGATTGTAGTGGTCTCGGTAAACGACACGCTCACGGGCGACGCCGGAACCGACACGCTCGTCGGCGGACTCGGCAACGATTCGCTGACCGGCGGTACCGAAGCCGATTCGCTGGATGGCGGTTCCGGTACCGACACGTTGCTCGGCGAAGCCGGGAATGACACGTTGACTGGCGGAGCCGACGCGGACTCGCTCGATGGCGGCTCCGAAAACGACACGCTCACGGGCGACGCCGGCACGGACACCCTCGTTGGCGGACTCGGCAATGATTCGCTGACCGGCGGCACCGAAGCCGATTCGTTGGATGGCGGTTCGGGTATCGACACGTTGCTCGGCGAAGCCGGGAACGACACGCTGACCGGCGGGGCCGACGCGGATTCGCTCGATGGCGGCACGGAGAACGACACCCTCACCGGCGACGCCGGGACGGACACACTAACCGGCGGGCTTGGCAACGATTCGCTCACCGGCGGAACGGAGTCCGACTCGCTGGATGGCGGTTCGGGCACGGACACGTTGCTCGGCGAAGCGGGGAACGACACGTTAATCGGCGGGGCCGACGCGGACTCGCTCGACGGCGGCACCGAGAACGATTCGCTGTCCGGCAACGCCGGGAACGATACGTTGACCGGCGGTGTGGGAACGGACAATCTGTCGGGCGGTACCGAGAACGACTCACTGACCGGAGACGCGGGCAACGACACGCTCGCGGGCGGCGACGGACTCGACACGCTTTCGGGCGGGGCGGACGATGATTCAATGACCGGAGATGGCGAAGACGATCAACTGGACGGCGGGACCGGGAACGATTCACTCAATGGCGGACTGGGGGCCGACTCGTTGCTGGGTGGCACCGGGAACGACACGCTGACCGGGTCCGATGGAAACGACACGTTTACCGGCGGTACGGGCAACGATCAATTCAATGGCGGCATCGGCAACGATCTCTTGGTCGAATCCGGCGACGAGAACCTGACGCTCTCGGACACGGCGTTCTCCGGGTCGGCCTCGCTCGGCTCGGACACCGTGAACTCGATCGAGTTTGCGGACCTGACAGGCGGAACGAGTGCCAACAACCTGAACGCCGGTGGGTTCTCGGGAACAGTGACGCTCACGGGCGCTGCGGGCAACGACACCTTGACCGGCGGACAGGGCAGCGACTCGCTGGTCGGTGGTTCCGGCAACGATGTCTACGCGTTTGGTGCGAGCACGGCCGCGCAAACGGACACGGTCGTCGAACTGGCCGGGCTCGACGTCGATCGACTCGACTTCGCCGCGCTGGCCGACACCGACCCGGTGAACGTTGACCTCGCGAGCGACACGGCGTTGGCGACGCACGGTACGCGAACGGTCCAGACGGGCGCGGCCGGTCAGGCCGCCAACTTCGAGCACGCGACCGGCGGGGCCGGTTCGGACACGCTGATCGGCAATGCGGCCGCCAACTCGCTCGTCGGTGGGTCGGGTGGCGACACGATTTCCGGGGCGGGCAATGCGGACACTTTGACCGGTGGTATCGGCGCGGATAGTCTTTCGGGCGAAGCCGGGGCGGATCAGCTCGATGGCGGGTCCGAGAACGATACGCTCGTCGGCGCGGCCGGCGCCGATTCGCTCGCGGGCGGTTCGGGCGATGACCAAATCGATGGCGGGACCGAAAACGACACGCTCGATGGCGCGGCCGGCGCGGACAACCTGATCGGCGGTTCGGGGAACGATTCGCTCGTCGGGGGAAGCGAGAACGACTCGCTCGATGGCGGGTCCGGATTGGACGATCTGAGCGGCGACGCCGGGGACGATTCACTCACGGGTGGGACCGAAAACGACACACTCGATGGCGGGGCCGGCGCGGACAGTTTGGTCGGGGACGCCGGGGCCGATTCGCTCACGGGTGGAACCGAAAACGACACTCTCGATGGCGGGGCCGGCGCGGAGAGTTTGGTCGGGGACGCGGGGGCCGATTCGCTTGTCGGTGGAACGGAAAGCGACACGCTCGATGGCGGGGCCGGCGCGGACAGTCTGGTCGGCGACGCCGGAGACGACTCGCTTGTCGGTGGAACCGAGAACGACACACTCGATGGCGGGGCCGGAGCGGACAACCTGGTCGGCGACGCCGGGGCCGATTCGCTCACGGGTGGAACCGAGAACGACACGCTCGATGGCGGCGCGGACGCGGATCAATTGTTCGGCGACGCCGGCCTGGATTCGCTGACCGGCGGAGCCGGGGCCGATCAACTGTCGGGCGGGACCGAGGACGACCAACTCGATGGCGGCTCCGAAAACGACACCCTGAGCGGCGACGACGGTTCGGACCTACTCGTCGGCGGCTCGGGCGACGATCAACTGACGGGCGGCCTCGGCAACGATGTCTACTCGTTTGCGAACACTGCTGGCGTAACACCCGAGACGGACACCGTGACCGAGGATGCGGCCCTGGGGTCCGGGACCGATCGGCTCGACTTCGCGACGGCATCGCAAGTCGTCAATGTCGATCTCACGAGCGACGCGACGCTCGCGACGAACGGCGTGCGAAAGGTCGTGACGGCCGTCGGCGGATCGGCGAACTTCGAGGACGCGACCGGCGGGTCGGCGGCGGACACGCTCGCGGGCAACGCGGCGAGCAACTCCCTCGTCGGCGGATCGGGGAACGACACGCTCGATGGGGCGGCCCTGGGCGACACGCTTTCCGGAGGGGCCGGGATCGATTCGCTGACGGGTGGGGATGGAAACGACTCACTCGTGGGTGGCTCCGAAGTCGACACGATTCACGGGAACACCGGGGACGACACGATCGAAGGCGGAGACGGAAACGATCATCTGTTCGGCGAAGAAGATAACGATTCGTTGACCGGCGGGCTCGGTAGTGACGCGATGGCGGGCGGACTCGGCGATGATGTCTTCGCATTCGACGACACGGCCGCGAATTCGGGCGCGGCGACCGAGACCGACACAATCTCCGAGACGGGCGGAACGGATCGGCTCGACTTCGCGGCGTTGGGGTCGGCCCAGGCCGTCATCGTCAATCTGACGAATGACACGATGGCCGTACACGGCACCCGTCGGATCGAAACCGCAACCAACGGCGACTTCACGGAATTCGAGAACGCCACCGGTGGAGCCGGTGCCGATCGGCTGACGGGAAATGACGCCGCGAACGCGTTTGTGGGTGGACTCGGCAACGACACCCTGCTCGGCGGCGACGGAGCCGATTCGCTCGATGGCTCGGCCGGGACCGACAGCCTCACGGGCGGTCTCGGCGACGATTCGCTCATTGGGGGAACGAACGACGACATTTTTGTCTTCGATGATGTGTCGGCCGCGAATCCGGCGGAGACGGACACGGTCGTCGAACTCGTTGGTGGCGGCGTGGACCTGTTCGATTTCTCCGCTCTGGCCAGCAACAACCCTGTGACGGCGGATTTGACCACGCCCGCCGCGCTCGCGACGCACACGCGTCGAACGATTCAGACTTCGGCCGGCAACGAAACCGAGTTCGAGAACATCACGGCTGGGGCCGGCAACGATACGCTCGTCGGCAACCTCCGAGACAACGTGTTCCTCGGAAATGACGGGAACGATTCGCTGACCGGCGCGGACGGGGCCGACCGGCTGGAAGGCGGAGACGGCAATGATGTTCTGACCGGCGGCATCGGAGACGATACCTACGTGTTCCGGACGGTTGGAAGTGGGCCGGCCGAGACGGATACGATCACCGAACTGTTGACCGAAGGCACCGATCACCTCGATTTCACTGGCCTGGCCGGTGGAGACGGGGTCACCGTGAACCTCGCGAACGCGGCCACCGTGTTGATCGGCTCGCACACCAAGCGAACGATTAACGCGAACGCGATCGGCCAGACGGCTTTCTTCGAGAACGTCACCGGTGGAGCCGGTGCCGACAGGATCACGGGGAACGCGGCGGTCAATCGACTGGTTGGCAACGGCGGAACGGACACGCTGTTCGGCGGAGCCGGGAACGACCAAATCTTCAAGGGCGTCTCCGGCGGGCCGAACGAAGCGGACTTGCTGAACAACCTCGGCAATCTCGTTCCCGATACCATCGACGATGACGATCCGCTCCAGTTCCTGGCGGTTACCGGCTACGTCGATTGATGCCCGGTTCACTTGCGCTCGACGTAGGCCTTGAGCGCTTCTTCGAAGAGGCCACGCCAACCCTCTTCGAGGGAGCCGCTCTCCGTGCCGACGCGGCCGAAGCGACTGTCTTCGAGCTTCAGGATGGTCGCTTTGCCTTTCGACTCGAGGGTCAGCGTGAGCAGACTACTCGATGGGCCGCCGTACTCCGGGAACAAATGGCCCGCGAGTCGGAGCGACTTGCCCGGCTCGATCGCGACCACCGTGTACCAGAGCAGGCCGGCCCCCTCGCCCCAGTCCTCGTACATCCGGCCGCCGACCTTTGGTTCGAGCACGAACCGTTTCGTCGCCGGGTTCGTGTAGTAATCCTTCCGCCACCAGTGCGTGATCTCGTCCGTGAGCGCGGCCCAGACGCGGGCCGGGTCGGCGCGCACGGTGATCTCGAGCTTCGTTTCCGCGACGCCAATCTCGTTCGCCATGGCCCCCTCCTCGACGTGTCGTTTCAGGTTCAAGAGGTCGGCGGCCCACAGGCCCTCGAACGGCCGCACCCAGCGCTCGTAGACGGCGCGGATCGGCACCGGGTTCAGTCGGTTCCAGCGCTCCCGGCCCGCTCGTTCGACCGTCACGAGGCCCGCCGAGACGAGCACGGTCAGGTGCTTCATCAGGGCGAACCGGGTGAAGGGGAACTGTTCGCCGAGCGCGCCGGTCGTCTTGGGGCCGGCCCGAAGCGCGTCGAGGATCGCCCGTCGATGCGGGTCGGCCAGCGCGCGCCAGACGGGGGCCAGATCGTTCGCCCTCATAGGTGACCATATGGTAACATGGAGATTCGTTGTGTCAACGAGATTTTTTGCGCTGTCGGTCGAACGCGAAGATCAATCCTCGTCCCCGCCCGATTCGTCGGCCGCGCGGTACTTGGCCATTAGTTTGCGCAGGGTGGCTCGGGCCAGGCCGAGTCGGCGGGCGGCCGCGACGCGGTTGCCGTTCGTTTGTCGCAGCACTTCGTCGAGAAGAGCGGGTTCCACGCTGGCCAACAATCGGTCGTACAGGTCGATCGGCTCCACTTCGCCCTGGGCGTGTTCGCGAGCCCAGTCGCGGACGAGGCTGCCGAGTCGCTCGGCCATCGATTCCCCGCCGCCGACCCGGGCCGGCGGCGGGAAGTGTTCCGGCAACAACGGCCCGCCACGCGACACGATCGACGCGTGCTCCAGCGCGTTTCGCAATTCCCGCACGTTGCCCGGCCACGATCGCGATCGCAAATAGGCCAGCGTCGCTTCGGCCAACGGCATGCGCCCGCCAAACGTTCGCAGAAAATGATCCGCGAGCAAAGGCACGTCCTCGGGCCGATCGCGCAGCGCCGGCAGATGGACTTCGAAGACGTTGAGCCGAAAGTACAGGTCGTGGCGAAACTGGCCGGCGTTCACTTGCTTCAACAAATCCGCATGCGTTGCCGCGAGGATGCGAACGTTGATCTTGGTCGACGTACTCCCGCCGACGGGCATCACTTCCTGATGTTCGAGGACGCGGAGCAACTTCGCCTGGA
>JANLUE010000989.1:0-5677 GCA_031363325.1 Gemmataceae bacterium | reverse complement strand
CCAACGGCCTGAGATTGTTCAGCCCAGGGCAAGATGGCGAAGCCATCGCCGCCCTGGGTTAAATTACCGCACAACCATTGAGGTTGGAAGCCGGTTCTACTTCGCTCCCGTATACGTGTACGCCGCCCAGTAGAACGGATGCGCCGCCCCGAAGCGGTCACGCCGTTTCGCGATCACTTCGCGCTGAGCGTTCGACAGGGCCTGGTCGCGGGGCGTGCCCGAGGCGAGGCCGTCGAAGAAGGCGGTCATCAGTTGGGCCGATGGGAGGTCGGGGATTTGCCACAAGGTGGCGACGACCGACTCCGCTCCCGCCAGTTGGAACGCTTGTCGCAGGCCGGCCACGCCTTCGCCGTTGCGAACGTCGCCCAGGCCCGTCTCGCAGGCCGACAACACCACGAGCTTGGTGCCACGCAGGTCGCAGTTCACCACTTCGAGCCCGGTGAGCAGGCCGTCCTCGACGATCGCGCCGGTTCGTTGGTCCGGTCCCGCGTTGCAGGCGGCGAACAAGAGGCCGCACCGCAACAACGCGTCCTCGTAATTCGACTTCTGCTTTCCAATTGTCCGAACCGTCGCGCCAGGGGCGGTTTCGCGAAGCTCGGTCTCCTGGTCGGGTCGGAAGTAGCCGTGCGTGCTCAGGATCAACGCCTCGGGGTTCTTCGCGGTCTTCACGACGCTCTTGAGCGCCTGCCGTTCCGTGTGGACGAGCGGCTTGGTGCCGAGCCATTTCTCGAGTCGCGGCGCGACGGCCTCCGCCTCGGCCGCGGTGCCAGGCAATCGGCGAACCTTGCCGAGCCCCAGGGCCTGGGCGAGTCCACGCGTGTCGAGCGGATCGGGCACCTTCCCGCGCAACAGTAGTTTCGCTTCCTTCAACGCGTCCGCCGGGCTCAGGTCGAAGTCCGGGTCGGCGAGGATGAGCGGGGCACTCGGCTTCACGCCGGTGGCCGATGTGGCCAGCAAGTCGCGGCCGCTCACGGCGTGGCGAATGCGGAACTTCTCGACGGCGTACTTGCCATCCGGCATGGTCAACGCGGTCCAGGGCATCAGCCAGAGCGCGCCATCGGGACTGATGAGCAAGTCTTCGGCCGTGCCGATTTCTTTTAGAATCGGGTGCAAGACTTTCTTCGCGACGCGGTCGAGGCTCGCACGAAGTTGCGTCTCCGCGGCGGGCTCGCCGATCTGGGCGATGATCTTCTGCGCCGCTTCGAGTTGCTTGCGGGCGGCCGAGACCGCGTCATCGATTTCGTCGGCCAGGCCAAGATCGACGACGCGGACCGGCCCCGTCTTCGGCGTGATCCAAGCCACGTAGCGAACCGGCCCGACGATTTTCTCGCCCGATTTGCGTTCGACGTTCACTCGGCCGAAGCGAGCGATGTCGATGAACGCCGCCTTCGCGGGCAACTGCTTGCGAACTGATTCGAGATCGACCCAGGCGACCGAGACGCTGCGATGCGCGCCGATTCGGGCCGTCAATTCCTTCGCCCTCAGGATCAACGCCAGTCGCTGTTTGGCGACGCGGTCGTCCGAGGCGTCGGCCGACACGGTCAACTTGGAAAGCTCGCGGTTCACATCGCGCATTTCCGCCGCTTCGGTCGTGTTGCCGGCGTTGGCGACCTGGGCCGACGCCGCCCGGGTTTCCTGGATCATCGCCTTGCCGTTGAGCAACCACTCGGCCGACGCGGCCGCGCCCTTGTCCGGGTGCAACATTCCGATCGTCAGCGCGTGCGCGAGGCTGAGCGCGTCGCGCTCGCGGAGGAACGTTTGTTGGTCCGCGTCGGACTGGCCGGGCAACACACCAATGACGAACTGGCGGGTGCCACGGCGAACCTCGTCCGTGACTCTGATCGCGTCTTCGATGCGACCAAGCGGATAGAGGTTGTAGGCGAGCATCTTGCCGCCTTCGATCGTGTCCGGGTGCGATTCGCCGCGCGATTTCAGCAACGAAGCGCGAGCCGAACGAAGCAAGGGCTCGGCCTTCGCGAATTGGCCGCCCCGGAAGTAGCCGTAGCCGACGTTGAGACGCGCGAGGGACGTACTCGGGTGATCGGGGCCGAGTTGACTCTCGAAAATCTTGAGCGCGTCTTCGAGCAGGCCCAAATGAACCTGGCCGTCCTTGTCGATTCGCAGTCGATAGATGTTGTTGAGCAGCACGCCAAGCCGATAGCTCGACTTGCCGCTCGCTTCGAGCATCTTGCGGGCGCGGGCATACAGGGCCTCGGCCTGATCGAACTGCTCGCGCCTGGCGGCCAGGTCCCCGAGGTTGATGACCACCTGGGCGATCAACGGATGGTCCTTGCCGAAGGTGTTCTCGCGGATCGCGAGCGCGCGCTTGAGCGGTACTTCCGCCTTGTCGTAAAGCGACGCGTCGTTGTAGAGCAGGCCGAGGTTGTTCAACATCGTGGCGACCGCCGTGTCCGACTTACCTAGCCGACGCTCGGCCGTCGCGATCGCGGACAACATGGCGACTTCCGCCTTCGTGAAGTCCCCCGCCCCTTGCAGGATCAAGCCGAGCGAGGCCAGAGCGTGGGCCGTCTCGGACGCATCATTTCCCACGCGCTGGCGGCAAATCGTCACCGATTGTTCCGCATACCCGATCGCCTGTTTGCGGTTGCCCAGGCGATCGTGAAGCTGGCCGAGTTCGTTGAAGATGCTGGCGACCTCGAGCGAATCGGCCCCGTTCAATGTCTCGGCGATCTTGAGGGCGCGTTGATAGAGCTTCTCGGCCGCGCCGTAACGTCCGAGCGACGATTGCACCATCGCCATGTTCTTCAGCGGAATGTTGAACGAAAGGTTCTTCGTTTCCGTCTTGGCCTCGGCGATCTCGAGACAGCGCGTCAGTGTTCGCTCCGCCTCGGCCAGGTGCCCGCCGCGCGACTGGGCGGCCCCGAGGAGGTTCAGGCTGAACGCGACTTGCAATCCCTCCTTGCCGAACTTCGCCTCGTTGAAGCGAACGCTTTGGCCGAAATAGTCTTCCGCCTTGTCGTAACGGCCCACGCGTTCGTAGAAGTGGCCGAGGTTCTGTAGCGAGCGATCAATCAGCGAGTGATCGCTCTTCAACGCGCGGGTCCGCGAAGCCAGCGCACCGAGCAGGAGCGGTTCCGCCTTGTCGAATTGCCGCAGGCCCGTGTAAACCTCGCCGAGCCGATCCTCCGCGTTCGACGTACTCGGGTTGTCCTTCGGCAGATGCTGTTTGCGAATGGCGAGCGCTTGCTGGTAGTACTTCTCCGCCGCCTGGAAATCGCTTTGCACCAAATAGAGTTCACCCATTTCATAGATGAGCAGCGCCAGGTTCGTCGGCGGAAACCCCTTGGCCTTGTTCGCCTCGGCAATGGCGGACTCGAGCTTCTTGCGGGCGTCGTCGTACCGCTTCGCCGCCAGGTCGGCCCGCGCTTCGGAGTAAAGCTTGGAGATCGGGTCGTCCTGAGCGTGGACGAACGTGGCGACCAGGAGGCCAATCAGGGAGAGGCGAAACATGGAAGACCTCATTTTCAACGGCCATCAATCGTGCGTGGTGCCCAGAAGAACGGACGAGCCAACTCGTTCTTCGCCCGGTGGGCGCGAATTCTCCGCTTACCCGGCAAAAGCAGCGCGGACGGATGGTCGGAATTAGGCGAATTTCCCGAGGCCGGCAACATTCGAAGGCTTTGCGGCGAGGTGCGGGCCGAGTAATGACCAGGTCTTTGCTTGACCCGTGAATTTCGACCCCTCCTCTTCCAAGATACCGCACTTCTCGATGGTCCCCAAGCGATAGAATCCCAGGATGCTCCCCGCCGAAGTGATGCGGCAGATTCGCCGCTTGCAGCTCCGGGCCCGTCGGGCCGTTCAGACGCTGCTCGGCGGCGAGTATCACTCCGTCTTCAAGGGGACCGGGCTCTCGTTCGAGGAAGTCCGCGAGTATCAACCGGGCGACGACGTTCGGTCGATCGACTGGAACGTGACGGCCCGCATGGGCACGCCGTTCATCAAGCGCTTTGTGGAAGAACGGGAACTGACCGTTCTCCTGGCCGTCGACGTGAGCGGCAGCCAGCGGTTCGGCACGCAACGGCACACGAAGCGGGCCGTCGCGGCCGAGGTGGCCGCGTTGGTCGCCTTCAGCGCGGTCGCGAACAACGACCGGGTCGGGTTGATCGCGGTCAGCGACGAGGTCGAACGCTTCATCCCGCCGGCCAAGGGGGCCAAGCACGCGCTGCGGGTGTTGCGCGACATTCTCTTCTACGAGCCGCGTCGGCCCGGCACCTCACTCAAGACCGCGTTCGATTTTCTGAATCAAGCCCTCACCCGGCGGGCGATCGTGTTCTTCGTGAGCGATTGGCTCGACGAAGGGTACGATGCCGCCTTTCGGCTCGCCGCCCGGAAGCACGACCTGATCGCTGTGCGCGTGACCGACCCGCGCGAGGAAACCCTGCCGGCCGTCGGCTTGCTCGAAGTTGAGGACGCGGAAACAGGTAAGCATCTGTTGATCGATACGCGTCGAGCGAGCGTTCGCGAAGCGTTCGCGACGGCGGCCGACGAACGGCGTGCGGCGTTCCAGTCGCTTGCCCGGTCGGGCAAGGTCGATCTGATCGAGGTCACGACCGACGGGGCGCATTTCGACGCCCTGGTCAAGTTCTTTCGACTCCGCGAGTCGCGGCGGAGGCGCGGCCGATGAACCGAATTGCGCTCGCGTTGGTCGCCCTCGGTTCGATCGGTGCCGCGCCGGCCCCGTTGGTCGTCGCCGTGAACACCGGCGATCCGGCCCGTCAGATCGTCGCGCGGGCGCAGCTCGACGTCGGCGACATTCGCCTGTCGGGCGAGGCGAAGCTCCTGCTCACCGTCGAAGGCGCTGGCCCGCTCGAGGTCACACCGGGCAAACCCTTGTTGCCGAAGGCCAACACCTGGCGGGCCCGCGAGGATGGCTTGCCGCTCCGCGAGAAGCTGGACAATGGCCGCGAGAAGTGGACGCAGACCTATCGCCTGTCGCCACTCGTGCCGGGCGAAGTGAAGATCGGCCTTGCGGCCCTCACGGTGCGCTCCGGCGGCGAACGCGATACGACGCTGACATTCCCCGGCGAACTGCCAGTCCGCGTGACGACGAACATCGAGTCCGCCTCAATCGAATCGCTTCGGCCCGTGACCGACATCGAGTCGTTGCCCGCCCCGCCGAGCGTCGACGACGGGGGTCGTTCGTGGCGATTTGCCATCGTGCCCCTCTTGCTGGCGCTCGCCGGACTGGGCGTCTACCTGGGCCGGCGAAAGCGCGAACCGACGACGCCGCGCGACGCGGCCTGGGCCTTGAACGAACTCGCCAGCGCCGACTTGACGGTCGATCGTTGCGCGATCGTGCTTCGTCTGTTTCTGGCGTTCCGATTCGGCGTGCCGGCCGAGACTCGAACGACTCCGGAACTTGCGGTCCGCTTGAAGGCCGAGGTGCGATTCCCGAAGGACGCGATCGCGGACTGGGAAGGCCTCCTCGCCGAGTGCGACGTGGCTCGATTCTCCGGTACGTCGGCAGCCGTCTCAGGCCTGGCGGACCGGGCGAAAGGCCTCGTGGCGAACTTGTCGGAGAATACGCCCGAAAAATCGACGCGAGTGGCTTGCGAAAATTGAATCCCCACGCTATCCCTCTGCAAGGATGGCGGTGATCCAGGTTGGAAACCTGTCCCCCATGCCGCCGATTTTGTGGGACAGGTTTCCAACCTGT
>JANLUE010000987.1:0-3083 GCA_031363325.1 Gemmataceae bacterium | reverse complement strand
GTGAATGACCTCGAGCACTTCGGTCGAATCGAGTTCGTGCCGAAGCCATTCCACCATCTTGGAAGGCTCCGCATCGCGGAGTGCCATTTGACGAAGGCCAGCAACAACAGCTTGGCGAACGTTCGCAACCTGGTCGACCATTGCGATCACTTTCCAAATACGACCTTGACGGCCGCGTAATTGCCCGGAACGCCTCTTGGCTGGCCAACGACAGAAGCGATGGTGAATCCCCAACGGGTTGCTTGTGTTCCCGTCCAAGTTCGTCGGGCGGCTTGCTCGATCAACATCGCATTTCCAAATGTCAACCGATTCAACACCTGCAAATTGTCGCTGGCCGAACCGAACCAATTCCCAGCAATCGTTGTTACGGACGCACCAAAGTGGCTCATCATTTGATCGAACATCCAAATGCCGGGGCATCCCGTCTGTGGGCACGCTTCGGTAAGTTCTCAACGACAAACGAAATCTCGCCACCAATCAAGTCCGCAAGAATGAAATTGCTTGCCTTAAGGCTATTCACCAACTCGAAAGCGTTTGGGCTCGCGGCAACAACTACCGGAGCGCAAAGTCGTGCACCAGCCGGCGGTCGAATCGGACCAATTACCGTCTGGTTCAACGACCACTCCTTGTTCTCCAGCGATCACGAACCACTTGCCGCTTGGCATTATACATGATCATCAATCTTTCCGGAAAGTCTGATTGCGTGATCCTGAAGGGTCACTGCCGGTCCAACGAATCCATCCAGCGGACCATTTCCCGGAAGACATCCGGGTCGTCGTTCACGTATTCCTTGCCGGTGATTTTCATTTCCCGGTAGATCGCTCGATACTTCTTGTCGATCAGCTTCTTCGGGGCCTCGGCGATTTCCTTGACAAGCGGGTCCTTCCCACCCGCAATGACCAGGAACTCGACGCGCTGGTTCGCCTCGGGGTCCTTCGGGTTGCTGGCGAGCACGGCCCCGACCGGGACGGCACCGCGGAACACCTGCCGCTGATTGATCCCCAGGTAGTAGGCCATCTGGCCGCCGACGCCCTGGCCGTGCGCGATCACGCGCTTCGAGTCGATCGTGTAGCGCGTTCGCACCCAGCGCACGTCTTCCATCACGCTCTCGGACTCGCCGGCGACCCAACCCGTCTGAGCGCCGGCGGTCGGCCCGATCATGATGAAGTTGTAACGCTCGCAGAATGGTTCCCAGACTTTCGTGATGTCGTCCGCGTCCCGACCATCTTTGCCGGCCGGGTGCAGCCAGACGATCAGCCCGTGCGAAACGTTCTTGTCGTAGGTGTCCGGGACGAAGACCCAGAACTTGCGACTGGCCGCACCGATGTTTTCATTCTTGATGAGTCCCGTCTTCGGCTTCTCGGCGTCGTCCTTTTTCGGCTCGTCCTTTTTCGGCTCTTCCTTTTTCGGTTCTTCTTTCTTCGGCGCGTCTTTCTTGCCTTCGTCCTTTTTCACTTCGACCTTTGGCATCGGGCCGACGGTCTTCGGAGCGGTCATCGCTTTCTTCGCCGACGACTCGACGGGCAAATCGGCCGGGATGTCGTCCGGGAACTTGCCGAGCACGATGTCCAGCGATTCGACCTTGCCGCCGTCTTTTCGCTTCACTTCGATCGTGATCGCGATGCCGGATTGGAAGTTCTGCATGAGCGCGAGGAACTGATCGCGGCCGCTGAACGGGCGTGGTCCGGTCGGTTCGGTTGGGACGCCCTTCGGAACCTTCGGAGCGGCACCAACCTGACGCGGGCCGACTTTCATGAGGCGATCGCCCGCCTTCAATCCCGCCTTGGCCGCCGGTGAGTTCTCGTAGACGAAGCGAATGTCGGCCCCCGGTTCCGGGTCGTCGCGAATCAACAGCACGCCGAGGAAGCCCGGCTCGAAGCTCGTCTGCGAGCCGGCCAGTTTGATGTCCTTGTGTTCGATGATCTTATCGCCGCGCTTGATCCTGAACGAGATCGCGTCGCCTTCGTACTTCGGTCGGAGTTGATGGAACACCTGGGCTCGATTCAGCACGGGCTTCCCGTCAATCTCGATCAGATTGTCGCCCGCTTTCAGCCCGACCTTGTCGGCCGGCGTCTCGGGGGCGATCGTGTCGACCGTGCAGCCCGGCGCGTAGTCGTCGACTTCCTTGAACGTCACGCCGATCATGCCGGCCCGCAGTGTGACCGGCTTCTCCGGCGTGCCGGCCTTGAGCTTCGGCACCACGCGCATCACGTCTTCAAGTGGGATGGCGAACCCGATGCCCACGTCGTACCACTCGAAGCCAGCCGTCTCGCCATCGGTGTTCGGCGAGATCGGCACGATGATCCCCATCACACGGCCATCGATCGACATGAGCGGCCCGCCGTAATTCACCGGCGAAATCTTGGCATCACTCTGAACCGCCTTGCCCCAGACGCGGTTCGTCGCCGAAATGATCCCACCGTTGATCGACGGCAGATGCGTCGGGTCCGGGTCGAGCGTTCGGCCCATCGCGATCGACCACATGCCGACATCGATGTCCTTCTTTGGGAACGCGGGCGGGACGGGCAAGTCTTTCTGATCGATCTTGAGCATCGTCAACATGCGAGTCGGATCGGAGCCGACGACCTTGGCCACCGTTCGCGGTCGGCCGGGGACGGTCACGAAGATGTCGGTCGGCTTGCCGACGAAGTTGAACGTGCTGGTGAGGATGTAGCCGTCCGGGTCGACGACGAGCCCGGTGGACGCGCCGACGCCGCGCCGGAACATGACCTCCGGCCCCTTGCGTCCGCTGCCCCAAATGGCCTCGGCCCCGCCGCTGGTCTCGATGCGCGCGACCGACGGCGCGACCTTCGCGGCCGCGTCCTTCATGGCCTTCTCGATCGAGTCCGCCAGGTCCTGGGCCAGAAGCGGCGCGGCAAAGAAAATCGCGAACAGGGCGGGGAAGGTGCTACGCATGGAGAACTCGGTTCAAAGAAATCAAGTACAGCTAACCACAGAGTCACAGGGCATTTGTTTTCAGGCCAACGGCCTGAGATTGTTCAGCCCAGGGCAAGACCGCGCAGCGTGACCCAGGGCGGCGACTGCGCGGTCTTGCCCTGGACTGAACAATCTCAGGCCGTTGG
>JANLUE010000539.1:0-4479 GCA_031363325.1 Gemmataceae bacterium | reverse complement strand
GGGCGGCGCGCCGTCGTATCCGCCGGGCCTCGCGGCGCCACCACGCGTTCGGATGCTTCAGCAACTCCACCAGTTCGGCCGCCGTCTTCGTTCGCAAGTCGAACTTCGGATAGTCCGGTGTCCCCGTGTATTCGATCTTGTAAACGCGGCCGTTCGTCTTGTCCCAGTTGTCGATCGGGTCCAGGTGCGCCGCGCGCTTGTCGTACCAGTCGACGACGTATACCGAGCCATCGGGGCCGAGTTGCAGGTCGATCGGGCGGAACCAGTTGTCGGCCGTCGTCATCAGGTCTCCGCCGTGGCTGTTGGCGAATGTCGAACCCCGCTTCGTGATCTTGTGCCAGTAGACCGCGCTCGAGAGCAGGTTGCCGGCGATGTATTGATCGTGGAACTCGGGGGGATACGCGTCGGCCTGATAGACGATGCCGCCGCACGTGACGTGGCCGCCCTTGAAGTTTTCGTAGGGGACGTGGTCGAAATAACCGTAGGTGTGGGCGTTGTGTAAAGGCCCGTGCTTGGCGAAACCTTTGACGTAATACGCCCCCTGCACGTGATGCAGCATGGCGGAGGGAGCCCAATTTGTTCCGGCGATGCAACGGCCATACTTATCGAAGTCGAGCCCGTAAGTGTTACCCCCGCCTTCGGCAAATAGTTCGAATCGTTTCGACTTCGGATGGAAGCGCCAAATGCCTTGTTGGAATTCGATGAACTCGGGCACCTGAAGATTGTGGCCGCGACTCTTCGAATTTCGCTCGGGGTTCTTGATCTTCGCCGTCACCGTTGAACCGTGCGCCCCGTACAGCCAGCCGTCCGGCCCCCATTGCAGCGAGTTCGCGTACGAATGCGAGTCCTCCATGCCGAAGCCGCTCACCAGGACTTCGGGATCGGAGTCGGGTACGTCGTCGTGATTGCGATCCGGGTAAAAGAGCAGGTAGGGAGGCTGCACCACGTAGACGCCGCCGTTGCCGATGCAGAACCCGGTCGCCAGGTTCAGGCCGCTCACGAAGTCCTTCGACTTGCGGTATCGACCGTTCTCATCGGGATCCGAATAGATCGTGATTCGGTCGAGCCCCTTCGGCCCCTTCGGCGGCGGCTCGGGAACGCGGTCCCAGACCGTTCGCAGATATTGATCCTGCTTCAACGGCTTGAGACCGGCCGGGTTCGGATATTGCAGGTATTGCAGGACCCACATCCGGCCCTTCTCGTCGAACGAGACACTGAGTGGTTGGCGAATCTCCGGCTCGGCGGCCACGAGTTTCGCCGAGAAACCCGGGGGGAGCTTCATGGCCCGCAACGCCTGGTCCGGGGACAGGCCATCGGCGGAAATGGACGCGACGAAAAACAGTAACGCGAGAGAGGTGCGCATGTGGCGGGCCCGATTGGGGTGAGGCGGGCATCGTAACCGACGATTCGACCTTCGGCAAGCGATAGAGTATCCCGAAAGTAACACCGTACGGTTCACCCATGACCGATCCGTTCGCCGCCAAGCGCGCCGCCATGCGCGACGAGTTCTTCGGCAAGCTGTTCCTGCTCGGCGGGTTCGTCGGCGGAACCGACACCTACAAGCGGACGATGTGGACGGCCGTCCCGGACATCGCGGTCGAGCGGGCCGGCTACACGCTCACGATGCGCAAGGGCCTGCCCGAGGATGGGGCCGGCAATCGGCTCATCATGGCCGGGCACGAGGCGATGCTCGCCCAGTGGTTCCATCGCCCGCTGAAGCGCACGGACATCGAACTCGCGCGCCGGTGGTTCCAGGAACGCTCGGCGGTGAAGGCGTTCCCGGTCGAAGCGTGGGACGCTGCCCTCGACACGCACTCGGGCAACGACATATTCCTACCCGTTGATGTGTGGGGCTTCGCGGGCGGGCAGACGTTTCTGGCCGGCATGCCATGCCTGGCGTTCGAGGGGCCGGGGGCGATCATTTCCTACCTCGAACCCGCGATGTGTCGATACTTCGCCCCGGTCATTCAGGCGACCAAGGCTCGCCTGATGAAACTCGCCACGCCCCGCGACGCCGAGTTCGGCCTGCGTTCCGCCCCGGTCGAAGTCTGCAACTTGATCCTGTTGCTCGCACGCTACGTCGGTGGCGGCGGTCGACTCACCTCGAACGATACGGCCGAATTTCTGTACCCCGAGCTGTTCGAGTCGATCGGCACGATCGGCCACGAGATGATGTGCGCGAGCCAGTCGTTCGAGCGCACGCTGGCCGACGCCGAATACGAGATGATGGACCGGTTCGTCACGAAGATGGGGACCGCTTCGCTCCTGTGCGACCTCGTTGATGCCGAGACGGTCGGCCTGGAAAACGCCCTCCGGGTCATCAAAGCACACCCGGAGACCGAGCGAGTCGGCGTGCGCGTCGATAGCGGCGACATCGCGGGCCAGTGCGTGCTGTACTTCCAGCGCATGAAGGCGCTCGGCCTGCCGCCGCGCACGATCGTGTTCGAGGACGAAGTGACGCCGGACGCCGTGAAAAAGGTTTACGCCACGTTTCGCGAGCAAACGGGCGTTGAACCGACGATGCTGTTCCCCGGGGCCGGCGGCTACTGGTGGCGACTGGTTCATCGCGACACGGTGGCGGCCGCGTTCAAGCGCTCGGCGACGGGCGATCGACCCAACGTGAAGTTCTCCAACTCCCCCGGCAAGGAATCGATCGGCGGCTACCTGCGCGTCTACGGTCGAGACGACGTCCTGATCGTGGCCGACGCCTCTGAGGCCCCACTCGGCAAGCCGTTGTTCGTGAAGCTGGTGGACCAGGGTCGAATCGTCTACCGCGAACCGTTCGAGGCGCAAGCCGCCCGGGCCGACGCGACCTGGGGTCGATATTCGCGCTGGGAGTTGTCACCGAAAGTCGGCGACGTGATGGGCCGATTTCGGGCGATGCGGAAGGAAGAAATCGCGTCCGCGAGCTCCAGGGCGGCGAGCGGAACAACGTAGGTGGGCGAGCCCAACCATCTACCCTGGTACTGCTGAGCTGCCTCGGCTGAGCTTGCCCTTCACCCCGGCCAGCCATTCGCCGCTCGGCAACCCGTAGGGCCGGAACTTCTCGGAGGTGCTTGTTTCATCGGTCACGAACAAAGCTCGGTTGCGGCCCAAGCGGGCGGCGAGTGGCGGGTTCGGCGCGCTCCGAAGGCGATTCAGGACGCTCTAGAAATCTACAACAGCTGTCGCGAGTTTCTCTTCCATTTCGGCGAGGCATTTCTTCTGTCCACGCAACGCTGCCTTTAGTCGGCGAAGCGCTTTCGCGCCACGCCGCTCGGGCCTTAGGCCGGGCCAATTCGGAGCGTGAATGGCAACCTGCTCCCAGACCGACCTGAACGCAATCTGTGGCTCACCAAGCGTAATTGATGCGCGACTCGCCAGCAAGAACCGAAAACTGTAGTTCGTCCAAACAGTTTTCCCATTCGGAATGTCGGGACCAGGAACTTCGTCCCGCCACATCAGTCCGCCAGACATGATCTCGTAAATTGCGCGCGCCGATGGATCGAATGGCAACCGGTCCAAAATGGAAAGTCCGGCCGTCGAAAACAAATATGGTTCCGTCGTATCCATTGATATCGAGCCTCAACGTCCCCCCAACTTGCCCTTCACCCCCGCCAGCCAATCGCCACTTGGCAACCCGTAGGGTCGGAACTTCTCCGGCGTGCTCGTTTCTTCGGTCACAAACAAAGCTCGGTTGCGGCCCAAGCGGGCGGCGAGTGGCGAGTCGATCAGGGCGCTCGAGTCGTTCACGCCCATCTGGAACAGGACGCGGAGGCCGAACTCGCGCAGGCCGGCCCGATCGACGACGCGGCCCAGGTTCGTGGGCGTGTCGGCCCAGAGGAGAACGTGCACGCCGACTGTTGGGCCATCGCGCAGGATCGTCGTCAGGTGTTCGGCCGCAGTCACGACTCGTTCGCCGCCGCGCCGGCCGAAGCCGAAGTCTTCTTCCTTCCGCAACTCCCGGTAACGCTGAGCCCCCTGGATGAACACGAAGCACGGCGAGCGGTCGGCGCTCTCGCCTTTCTGACGTGCGTTCACTTCGTCCGCGACGGCCGAGAACGCCGGCGTCAGGTCGGTTCGATCAATCAAGCGAACCTGGTGCGGCAACGCGTTGACGACTCGCGCCAGGTAGCCGGCGTGCGGGTCGTCCTCGGGCGTGCCATCGAGTACGAAGAACTTGGCGCCGCTCGGCGGGAATTGGGCGCACAGGCTCACGAGGGCCGAGGTCATGACCGAAAGGGCGGCCTCGTCGTGTTGGCCGACCAAGAGTAAATTGTTGCCGCCGACGGCGCGGAACACCGCGGCCGTCGGGTCCTTGATCGCGACCGCGTCCCCGAGCCAGGCCTGACCCGCCCGCACGGTCGGCCATGCCGGAGCGTCGAGCAATTGCTTCAACGGCACGTTGTTTTCGATGACGGCCGGGATGTTGCCTTCAAACACGAGCGGTTCGGAGTAGGCCCGGCCGGTGCTATCGGCTCGCTTGCGGACATCGGCCAG
>JANLUE010000524.1:0-6261 GCA_031363325.1 Gemmataceae bacterium | reverse complement strand
CAACGACCCGAACATCGTTTACCTCGGGTCCGACTCGATCATTCGGGTCGATGCGACGTTTGCCGACGATCCGTACAACCTCTCGCTTTACCAACACAACAACAACGACTCGGGCTTGACCCGACCGTTGACGACGGGCGGTGCCCAGGTTGACCTTCGGTCCGGCGACGATGGAGTTCCGTTCGATTTCAGTAGTGGCCTACTATCGGTGGACCCGAACACGCGACTCAACAGCCTGACGCCGCTGACTTTCGCCCAGCAACTGGAGCCGGCACTGCGACGTTCGGTCCGCAAGAAGTGGAACTTCTTGAACCTGGCCCGCGACCCGTACGAGCCGTTCTTCCGTAACACGACGATTTTCACCACGAACGTGGCCAAGTTCGTCAACACCGGCGAAGACGTTCGGACCCGCGGGGCCGGCTTCGAGGGAGGCGCGGACTTTAGTTGGATCTCGCAGATCGTCACTTCGATCGACCCACTGACGGGCAAAGCCCGACTCACGTACGGGACCGACGAAGGGATCGCGACCTTCGTCAACAACGACAATGGCAGCTTGAACTCCGTGATTGGGTTTAACCAACCGGACCCGGCCAACAACAAGTTCAATCCGGACCTTCAGGTCAACGACCTGCGAAACGGCGACATTCAGGTCGCTCGGTTCTATTCGGGCGATGTTCAACCGGGGCTGCTCGCCGCTCAGGTGGCGAACGCCTTGATCTACGGGGCCGGCCGACGGCAAACGGACACGCCGGCCTCAACGGAAGACATTCTCTCGACGGGCAACGTGAACTGGGTGAACCCGCTCGGCCAGCCGCTCGCCGGCCCTCGACTCGGGCCTGCGAACTTCGTCGAGACCGATCGAATCGGCGACGGGTTGGTCTTCGTGTTGCGCCGGATCAACGACATTGGCGTGGTGCCGGGCGATCCACGAACCGAGTTCTTCCAGGTCTCGATCAACGGCGGCGTGCCGATCAGCCGGACCAATGGGCTGTTCCGAAACCCGGGCGACGCCAACGACCCGGCCGTCAGTCAGTGGGACAACAGCGTTCGCCGCTTCGCGGTCAACGCGTTCAACCGTCAACCGACGAAGTCGTTGCGACTCAATTCCTACGGGCTCATCATGGGTTCGCAGGAAGGTCGACTGTATCGCTCGACCGACTCCGGCCTGAACTGGTTCATCATCGGCGATCCGTCGGTCTTCGCGGCCGCTCAATCGACGGCGCTCGCCTTCGGGGCCCCGCTGCCGAACACGACGGCCGACAATGATTTCATCTACAACGGGACGGACAACGGCAAGATTTGGGTCACCACGACTGGTGGCGGGGCCGCGGCGAACTGGACCGATATCTCGGCCGGGCTCGATGGATCGGACGTGCTCAAGATCGTCCCGAACCCACTCAGCGGTTCGCGCGAAGCTTACGCCGTCACGGCGCGTGGCGTCTACCACATGGTCGATTGGAGCGTCACTGGCGCGACTTGGGTGAACCTGACCGGGAACATCACGACGATCACGGCCGCCGCGTTCAACGACCCAACGTGGGTCACGACCGTTCTGCCGGGCACCGTGCAGCCGCAGATCTCGACAATCGCCGTCGATTGGCGGCCGCTTTACGCGACACCCGCGTTCAAGCCGGTCGTTTACGTCGGCGGAGACGGCGGCGTCTTCCGGGCGACCGAGAACGGCACGAGCACCAGTTGGATTCGCTTCCCCGCCAAGGGCGCTGGCAAGGCCGATTCCGAAGGCGGCGGGATGCCCGTCGTCAAGATTTCCGACCTCGACCTGTCGATCGGCAACCAGGACCCGCAGACCGGCAAGGTTTCGGCGAACGGGTCGGCTAACATCCTGGTCGCGACGACGCTCGGCCGCGGCAGTTGGGCCATTTCGCTCGGCCAGCAAGGGCTGACCGGCGGGTCCGGCCCACGGATCATTCAATCCACGCCGATCTACGTCGCGGGCCCGAGCCAGTTGCCGGCCCTCGACAAGCTCACCGTTCGCTTCGATAAGTTCATCGACCCGACGACCTTCACGGCCGACGACATTCTGGTCAAGGACCCGACCGGCAACTTCCTGCCGTCGTCGAGCATCATTCTGACGGATCAGGCCCCGGCCGCCCAGCACGACCTGTGGTCGATCGACTTCGTCCCGAATTTGACGCTGGACGGAACGTACACGATCGTCATCGGGCCGAACATCCAGGACGGCCCAACGGTCGTGCCCGGCACCGGCAACCTGATGAATCAGGACTCCGATTCGACGAACGGCGAAGCGACCCAGGATCAGTTCAAGGTGTCGTTCACGGTCGGAACGAACGACATCACGGACTACGTTCAGGACGCGTACCGGCGCTTGTTGGGCCGGGCCCCGAGTGCGACCGAGTTGACCGCGGCGGCCGTCAAGAACATGACGACCACCCGGACCTCGACTCTGCTGACCGTCGCCAAGGAGCTGCTGCTTTCGTTCAACTCGAACGAAGCGCGGAAGCGACTCGTCGGCCGGTTGTTCGCGATCACCGGTGGAGCGAACCTGGAAATCGGCAATCTGTTGCCGGCAGCCACCGGTTACACGGCCGGAAACGCGGCGGCCGACACGGTCACCGGTGTGAACGGTTTGAACGCCGGGTCGGCCTCGCCGGAGACCATCATCGTTCAGATCCTGTCCGGCATGCAGAACACGACGCTCCCGACGACCTATCAGTTCGCGAACAAGTACTACACGACCTACGCCGTCGGTGCGACCGCGACCGACAAGGCGACCGCTTACCTTACGCAGGTGTACAAGGACCTGTTCCGGCTCAGCCCGACGACGAGCCGGATCGACTTCTCGTGGCTGCGGGCTTCGGACCGGACGGCTCAGATCAACCTGATCGCGACCGGCACGCCGGGCCAACGGTTCACGTTCATCAACAGCTTGGTGCGAACGCTGAAGCCGGTCTTCTACTACGAGGGCGGGGTCACCACGACGCCGCTCAAGTTCATCTACGTCCGCGACTGGATCATCCGTCAGGCGTACGCCAAGTACGTCAACCGGACGATCGACCCGACGACGTTCGCTCAAACGATCTCGACGGCCGAGATTACTTCGGGACGCACGCTGGTCGGGGCCTCGCTGATCGCCAATCAGCTCCAGGGCCGCGAACGCTTGCTGCAGAAGATTCTCGGGTCGGCCGAGTACTTCAGTCGCAAGACGCAAGCCGCCAGCCTGCCGGACGATGGGCTGCACACGAACCGGTCGTGGGTGGTCGGCGTGTTCACCGATCAGGTCCGTGGCACGACTTCGACGGCCCCTGAGACGAACCTGTACGTGCAGAAGGTGCTCGACGGGTTCAAGATTCGCCGGGACACGTTCGTCCGAGGCTTGCTCAACTCGGCCGCGTACCGCGACTCGAAGACGACCGAGTACTTCCAGCTCGTTCACGGTCGCGACCCGTCCACGGCCGAGAAGACGGCGTGGCGAACGGCCCTGGCGAACGGGTCGGCGTACGCGAACCTCGTCGCGGGCCGACTCGGCTCGACCGAGTTCTTCAATCAGGCCCCGAGCTTCGTCGGTGGCTCGCCGCCGTTGAACAACACGACCTGGGCTCAGGCCGTGTACATCCGCATGCTCGGCCTCGCCCTGACGACCGGCGATCAGCGGATCATCGACCTCGCCGCGCTGGCCGTGTCCAAGGGTCGGGCGTCCGCTTCGCTTACGCTCGTCGTGAACGGGACGGCCTTCCGCGACAAGATCATCGACGCCGCGTTCCAGTCTTCGTTGACTCGGAACGCGAGTGGCTCGGAACACACGGCCTACCAGACGTTCCTGACCACGAACAACAAGTGGGAGCAGATCATTCTGGACATTCTGGCGAATGGCAAAGCCGTCGTGGCGGGCCAAACGACGTCCCTGCCACGCGAGTTCTGGGAAATCGCCGACTGATGCCGAGGGCGAGTGGCAAGTTGGAATGGCGACGGGGTCGGTCGAGGCGTGAGCTTCGACCGACCCCGTGGTCGTTGGTGGAGTGATCCCGCTACTTCTTCGGCGAACCGCCGTACTGTTTCTCCATCACCTTCGCGTATTCGGCGAGGGTGTCGAGGCCGACTTCCTGGCGACGCTTGTCGACGTTCGCTTCGTCCGCGATCGGCCGGGGGCCGAGCTTACCAGCGACGACGGCGAACTGCGTTCCGTAGCGTTGCTTCTTCCCTTCGGCCAGAAGAACGCGATCCGTCAAATAGGCGAGGTTCTTTTGCGAGATTTCGTCCTTTGGCAACTTGATCATCAGATCGAGGCAACGCCGTTGAAACTTCGGGTCGGCGTCGGCATGTTGCACGAGCAGCCAGGCCGCGTTCGCTCCGTCCTTGCCGGCGAGCGTGACGGTCGGCCAGCCGTGCTTGTCGACGATCGCACCGAGCCACTTCGTGTTCGAGCCATCGAGTTCACTCACCCGGTCGACGAGTTTGGCGTACTCGGCCTTCCGTTCCGGCGCGAGCTTTTCAACGGCCACGATGCCGTTCGCACCATGTTTGTTCATGAAGTCGATCAACCGCATGCGCGCGTCCTGATCGTCCTTGAAACGTCGCAACAACTCGGCCCGGAGCTCCGGCACCTTGGCGGGCGCGTCCTCGGCCCGGAGGCCCGCGGCGAACGCCAGAATCACGCACGCGATTCGAAACATGGGAAAAGCCCCGTAAGTAGTCGACTCCCAGGCCGTTCACAACATGGCTGATGATAGGCCAGTCAAGTCGCGTTGCGTGTTTGGCGGAAATGACTCTGAAAGAGAGACTGCTTGCCCGGTTGTCGCGCGCGCTGATACAAAGCACTGCGTGGTCCGAGATCGGGAGCGAATGCAATGAACGACAGCTACCGCACCGAGGAACACGATCTCGACCAGGATTTCGCCGCGAACTCCGCTGAAGGCACCGGATCGGACGCCAATCTCGAACGCCACTTTCATTCACTCGCATCGGATTGGAAGGCCAATCGCCCGCCAACTTCGTCGGCGGTGAAGTTGGCGTCTCACCCGGCCTATCGTGGCCTCATCGAACTCGGACGAAAGCACCCCACCACGGTGACCCGACTGATCATTGAGGAACTCGAACGGGCTCCGGACCATTGGTTCATCGCGCTGCAAGCGATCACGGGAATCGATCCGGTCCCCCCGGCCATCCGCGGTCGGGTGGGCGCGATGGCCGAGGCGTGGGTGCAGTGGTGGAGGAATCGATGACGGGGCCGGAACGACTGGAACGTTGGTTTCCGAAGCTCGTTGCCGGCGGATATCGCATCACGAGCGTCGAATCGCCCGACTACAACTGTCTTGCTTGGGCAGTCGGAGACGGTTCTCAATGGTGGGAGCCCGTTCGCCCACCGCAAACACAGTACTATTGGCCAACCGGCGCGCCACTCGACGACTCAATTTCATCCGTGGCTCATGCACTTCAGCTCTGTGGCTACGAATCATGTCTCGACGGCGGATACGAGCTCAATTACATAAAGGTCGCGATTTACGGATCGGAAGGCGTGTTCCAGCATGCCGCACGATTGACGCCGACTGGCTCGTGGGCCAGCAAAATCGGATGCTTCGAGGACATTGAGCACGACTCGCTCGAACTCCTTGAGGGAGATGAGTATGGAAACGTAGTCGCATTCCTGCGAAAACCCGAAACACTAGGCTAAGATTGCATCCGGTCAATCCACAAACATGAACTCGTTCGTTAACAACAGTACCTGCGCCAGTTGTTCCCACGGCCCCAGGGGCGAGCCGCCTTTGCCGCCGGCCGCGACGAACGCTAGGGCCGACTTCGCTTCGTCCGCGTCCGGGTCGCGGAGCAGAACCTGTCGATAGAGCTTCGCCAAGCGCTTGGTGGAATCGCCGTCGACGCAACGAGCGGCGAGGGACTTCGCCTGTTCGTGAACGAATGGCGAGTTCATTGCGAACAAGGCCTGCTGCGGGACGGTCGTCTGCGTGCGCCGCTCGGCCGACTGGTCCGGGTTCGCGAAGTCGAACGCCCGGAAGACCCCCGGCACACCCTGACGATCAACGAGGCCGTACACCGTTCGTCGGCCATTCTTCTCGTTGGCGATGATTTCCACCGGCCGACCGAACGACTTCGGGTCGAGTCGCCCCGAGACGGCCAACATCGAATCGCGCATCGCTTCCAGGTCGAGCCGTTGCCGATTCATCCGCCAGATCAGGCGATTGTCATCGCCGATGACGTTATTGTCGGCGATGGCCGCGACGAGGATCAGGGGTGGGTGATTCATCTTCACACTGCGATCGGGGCCTT
>JANLUE010000983.1:0-2738 GCA_031363325.1 Gemmataceae bacterium | reverse complement strand
GGCACCAACACCGCCTGGTGGCTCGCCGAGCGGGCCGACGGTCAACCGACATTCGACGAGTCCCCCGAGCAATACTTGAAGATCGCCCCCCAGTACGTCGAGGACATGTTCGCCGGCCCGAAGGCGGCGCTGCGGCCAATCTTCGAAGCGTTGCTTCAACTCGGCCGCGCGGTGGCGGACGACATCAAGTTCTGTCCGTGCAAAACGATCGTCCCGTTCTACCGCGAACACGCGATCGCCGAGATCAAGCCGGCCACGCGAACGCGGATCGATTTCGGTTTCGCTCTTGGAGCAGACACGCCCTTCACGACTCGGCTGAAGGACACCGGGGGCTTGAAGAAGAAAGACCGCATCACGCACAAGGTCGAGATTTCGGAGATCAGCCAAATTGATGCATCCGTCCGGAAGTGGCTCCAGGCCGCGTACGACCGCGATGCGCCCAAATGATCGAGTGCTTTGTGGTTTGCGTTGCGGAACGACGCGTCGATTTCTCATAGCTTTGCCCTGCCCCGTTCGGAGCGAATCATGCGTCCGGCCCGCTTGCTCCTGGCCGCCGCGAGTGCGCTCGCCATCGGCCTCGTGGCCTGGTTTTCGAACGCCGAACCCGCCAAGCCTGCCGCTTCCACGTGGGTCGAAGTCGCGCCGGGCGTCTTGCGAACGGCCGACGCACCCTTCGGCTATGCGCTCGTTCACGAAGGACGGGCGTTGCTCGTCGATTGCCCGGTGCCCGGCGACGGCTTGAAAGCGCACGGCGTGACGACCATCGATTCGGTTTTGTTGACTCACCATCACCGCGATTCGATCGCGGCTATTCGCTGGTATCTCGATCAGAAAATTCCGGTTCGCGCGGCGAAAGCATCGGCCGAATGGCTCACTCCCGAGGGGGTGAAAAAGCACTGGCAGGACGCGATCCCGCTTCGCAGCTCCCGGACGGCGTACTTTGTCATGCCGGTCGGGTTTGAAGGGATCGATTGCTCGCTCGACGATGGCCAATCGATCGACTGGGGCGGCCGAACGATTCGCGTGGTCGCCACGCCGGGCCACTCGCGCGATCATCTCGCGTTCGCCGTATCGAAGCGCAAGGACACGCCGACCGTCTTCTCCGGCGATGCCCTCGCTTCGGCCGGCAAACTCTGGGCACCGTTCACGACCGACTGGGACCACTGGACCGACGCGGGCCTGAAACCGACGCACGAATCGCTTCGCAAGCTCGCGGCCCTGAAGCCGGCGATCCTGTTTCCAGCGCACGGCGAATCGATCGCCAAGGAACCGGCTGCCGTCCTCGAAGCGACTGCGAAGGTCGTCGAGGAGATGGCGTTCCTCAAAAGCTTCGAGCGATTCTCGAAGCGAATCGGCGACGTGCCCAGGTATCCGTTCCTCGTCCCGCCCGAGCAGATCGCGAGCGGCGGCGACAAGCCGTGGTCGAAAGTCTCCGACCATTTGTTTCTGACGGGCAACACCTATGTACTCGTCTCGAAGGACGAAAAGGCGATCCTCGTGATGGACCCCTGGGGTCAACGCAGCATCGATCAACTCGCCAAATTGAAAAAGGACCAGGGGCTCGGCAAACTCGAAGTCGTGATGTTCAGCCATGCACACTACGACCATTACGACGGCGTCTATCTTTTGCCGGACCGGGACACGTTCCGCGTCTGGTCGCTGGACCGCGTGGCCGAGCTGATCGCCGAGCCGTTCAAGCGCCGGGCGCCCTTCCTCGACGCTCGCCCGGTGAAGTTCGACCGCAAGTACGCCGACGGCGAGTCGGCCACCTGGCGCGAGTATGCGTTCAAGTTCCATCACTTCCCCGGGCAGAGCGAATACACGATGGCCGTCGAGACCACGATCGACGGCAAACGCTGTCTGTTCACGGCCGACAACTTCTTTCATCAGGACCAGTTCAGTGGTTCGGGCGGCTGGATGGGATTGAACCGCTCGTTCCCGTTGCCCTACGCCGCGAGCGCGAAGAAGGCGCTCGACATTGGCCCCGAGTGGATCCTGGCGGAACACGGCGGGCCGTACGAATTCAACGCCGAGGACTATCGGCGCCGCGTGAAGTGGGGCGAAGTTTCGGCCGTGGCCGCCGACGCGATTTCACCGAGCGGTTCCCATCGCCGCGACTGGGACCCCAGCCGCGTGACGGCCGAGCCGATCTTGCAAAAGGCAAAGCCGGGTGCCGAAGTGAAAGCGATCTTGCGCGTCGAAAATCGCGGCTTGAAGGCCGACCGCGTGGCCGTCACGCTCGAAGGCCGCACGCTATTTGCCGATCAGAGTTGGACGTTCGATGTCGGCGTCGGCAAGCCGGCCGCGCAACCGTTCGCGTTCAAGTTGCCGGCCGACCTGAAGCCGGGCCGACACGTGTTCTCGCTGCGCAGTCGCGATTCACTGGGCGTCGAAGGTTGCGACGCGTTCGTGGCGGTCGATGTGGAATGAACAAGTAGGCAACATGGCGAAGCAATTAAATCAGCCCGATCTCTTCGACGCACCGGAGCCCAGTCCGGCGTCCGTGCCGCCGTTGCCGGCCGACTGGCGCGCTGCGCTCGCGCCCGAGTTCGCGAAGCCGTACTGGGCCGAGTTGCAAGTGTTCGTCGCGGCCGAACGCGAGCAACACGAAGTCTTTCCGCCGGCCGACGAAGTCTTCTCGGCCTTTCAGCTCACGCCCTTCGGCGACGTGCGCGTCTTTCTGCTCGGCCAGGATCCGTACCCCGGCGAAGGCCAGGCCCACGGGCTGTGTTTCTCGG
>JANLUE010000499.1:0-6344 GCA_031363325.1 Gemmataceae bacterium | reverse complement strand
CTTTCGAATCGACCGCGATGGGACAGCCGAACGCTTTCGTTTCGGGGACACTGACGGGCTTGCCCGCGAGGAGTTCGTCGAGGGCCGCGACGAGATCGTCGCGACTCACCGCTGGCTTGGCCTTCATGCGGGCGGAGTAGCCGTCGTCGATGCGGCCGCGGTACTTTACGGCGAGCTTCGCATCGAGAACGAACACCTCGGGCGTGATCTTCGCGCCGACCGCCGAGACGGCTTTCCCCGATTCGTCCCGCAAGACTGGGAACGCGACCCGGTACTCCACGAAGTGTTTGCGAATGGCGGTCGCGGCTTCGTCGCCCGGAACGATTCCGACGACGAGCACGCCCTTGTCGGCGTAGTCCTTCGCGACCTTGTTGAGCGCCGACAAGTAGCCGTTGGACATCGGGCATTCGGTCGCCAGGAACGCGACAACGACGGCCTTCGCCTTCTGGTCGTGGAGCGCCCACGGTTTGCCGGCGAGATCGGGCAGCGTGAAATCGGTCGCGTGCGCGAACGCTGCGGACACGAACAGCAGGGCCAAGGGGCGGTAGGACATGTTTGATTCTCCAGGAATCGGGACCATGGAACAACCCACGAACGGCCGGACGGTTACAGGTCTTTCGCCAAAATTTCGCCGAGCCCGTGGGCCAGCGTCCGCAAGCGAAGGACCCGACGGTCCGCGTCGTAGATCGGGCCGGCAGGCTTGAGGTGCCCCTCGGCCCGATAGACGCCGGGGTCGCGTGTCCCGGTCGACTGCAATTCGAACGTGATCCTGGCAACGTTGTCGTTCGGGAGCGATCGACTCAACACGAGTCGCCGCACGGCACCCGTCGCCTTTTCAACGGTGATCTCGGCCGCCAGCGGCTGGAACAATCGGGCTGGCCCGGTTCGGGTCGCGGTGATCGTGTCGGTTTCCTTCGTGGCGGAAGTCCGGGACAACTCGAAGTCCGCGAGCACGTCGCCGAGCAACGTGTTCAGGTCGAGCCCCCAGACGGCGACCACAGTTCGTAGCGTTGGCGGCAGTTCGTCGGCGGTGTACCGGGCGGCGGCCTCGCGAGTCGGAGCCACCCAGACGCGGCCATCGGGATCGCGACCCCACGCTCCGGCCGTGCCGAACGCGGACTCGACGACGAACCGGTCCCGACGCGTGCACAGCGTCCCCGACCGGGCGGCCGCGGCGAGCAACGGAAATCGTTCCTGGAGGCCCGGGGGCAGTTCGGAGGAGACGGTGTAACAGCGGTCCGGCCCGTCCTCGTGGGCCTTGCGCGCCGCGCTCACGACCTCGGCCGGCGAGGCGGCCACGTCGTTCTGGGCCGGCCAAAGTACGATCGCGACGAACAGCGCGGCGGCCGTCGCGATCAGAGCCGCGACGGGCTTCAGCCACTTTCGGCGTGGCCGAGCCGGCGCGGCGTCGGCCTCGAGACGGGCCTGTACGTTCGCCCATATGGCCGGGCCATCGGTCCGCGCCGCGTCGGCGTCCAGCCGGGCGCGAACGACGGCATCCAGGCCCGGTGGCGGTGGCGGGAACATCTCGGCCATTGTGAATCTCCGCGACGGTGCGCTACAGTACAACCCACGGGGGTCGATCCGGTTACTCGATTCCGAGGTCGGCTGCCAAAGCTTTTCGCCCGCGGTAAACCAGCACGCCAGCGTTCGTCGGCGTGACTTCCAGAACTTCCGCGATCTGTTCCTTGGACATCCCGAGCGCTCGGAGTTCGACGGCCGCGCGGTGCATTGGTGACAGGCGATCGAGGGCCGCCCGAACCCGTTGCTCGGCCTCGCGATGCTCCAAGATCTGATCGGGCCGAAGGCCGACGGCATCGGGCACCGGGATTGGACCATCGTCGGAGTCCGTCGCATCCAGGCTGGCGACGAGCTTCTCGCGCGTCGCTCGATTGACGCACAGGTTCGAGATCGCCTTGAAGAGCAGCTTCACGCCATCGCGTTCGAGGTCGTACTGGTCGGCCCGCTTGAGGAGTCGATACAGACATTCCTGAACGAGGTCCTCGGCCTTGTCGGGGTCACCGGTCAGCGACCGGGCGAACGCAACTGCCCGTGGCGCGACGGCAACGACCCAGGCCTCGAGTCGATCGCGCAGGTGGTCCGACAGCATCCCGACCCCCTGGAAGCGATACGGTAGTGTAACGGGCCGTCGTCATGTGAAACCGCGAATTGCGGCAAGCGCGAGTGCATCGCTCCGCTTAACCCAAATCACGTCGACAACCGGAGTCTTTGGAGAGGCGAGCCGGTGGGCGTTTGCCCGTCACGGACCGAAGTCAGAGCGATGAGACGCGGCAGTTCATCGCCCAGTAAAGGCAGTCCGTCAATGAGCGGCCAGACGTCAAGCCCCGTTGACTGAAAATTCCGAATCCGCCAAGTCGGTCCGCGATGGGCGCACCTTTCACGCGGCCGCTCGACGAACCGTCTTATGTCCCATTCGACCTGAATCCGCAATCGAATCCCTGGCTTCGTCGTATCGAACGACGTATGTCTATTTGTTGAGTCAAGCCGCTCGGCCTTGCGACCTCTATCGCGGCTCCGGGGTGGTTCGGCAAACGGAATCGAGCGGCACCCAACAGCCTGTCATCGAACTACCCTCGATTTTGACTCACCCCTTCGATCGCGCGGCTGGCGTCCATGTCAGTCAGTCGCCGAATTGCGTTCGAGAGTTTTCCACCTCGCGAACATCATTCGGCCAACCCGATGCGTTTGGCAATCCGTGGGCCGGCCTGCAACGTCCCTGTAACGGGGGCGATTCGCCCTTACGCCCCACCCACGAGGTCGGTAACATTCGGGACATGGGACCGAACATGCGATACTTCGCGCTGGTGCTGGTCGCGGCCGGCACGGCCTTCGGCCAGGCACTCCCGCCGCCGTCCGACTTACTCATACCCAGCCTCCCGCAAATCCCGTCGTTGGCCGAACTCGAGGCGAAGCCCTTCCCGCCACGAGTGCCTCGGGCCACTTTGCCCGAACGCGCTGTTTGGCGAAGCGATTCCCATGGGATGCCCTTCACGCAGGACGACATTCGTTCCGTCGCGTTTTCACCGGACGGTCGTTTGGTCGCGTCCAGTTCGCGGACCTCGGCCGAGTTGTGGGACGTGGGGACTGGTACGCTCATTCGGCAATTCCTGGGGCACACCGAGTTTGTCAACTCCGTCGCCTTTAGCCCGGATGGCAAGACACTTGCGACCGCGAGTTTCGACAAGACCGTTCGCTACTGGGACGTTGGGACGGGCCAGGAACGATTCCGTTCGACCGGCCACGAACAGGGCATCACGTTTGTGACGTACTCGCGCGATGGCACGCTTGTCGCCTCGGGCGCGTACGACAACACCGTTCGCATTTGGGACGCGGCTTCCGGCAAGAACCGACACGTCTTCACCGGGGCGACCGGGCCAATCCTCGGCCTCGCCTTTTCGCCCGATGGCCAGACGATCGCCGCCTGCGGCTGCGAGACCCCGATCCGGCGCTGGAGCTTGGCGACCGCCAAGGAACTCCCGGCCCTCGAGGGCAGCCCCGCCAACGTCCGCTCGATCGTCTTTTCTCCCGATGGCAAGGAATTGTTCTCCAGTTGTTGCGACAGTTCGATTCGCCAATGGGATCTGGCGACCGCGAAGGCCGTGAAAGTCTGTAGTGGGCACACGGACGACGTGTTCGCCCTCGATCTGTCGAGCGATGGCAAGATGCTCGTTGCCGCCTGCCACGATACGACGATTAGCATTTGGGACGCGACGATCGGCTGGCAGGTGCGGGCGTTTCCCGCTCATGCCGGCGGGGCGATGTGTTTGAACCTCAGCCCCGATGGTCGAACGATCGTCTCGGGCGGTTACGACAAATCGATTCGCTTGTGGGATGTCGCCACGGGCCGCGAGCGCTTGACGTTCGGAGGTGCCAGCGTGAGCCATGTCGGGCCGGCCAACGCGATCGCGTTCTCGGAAAGAGGCGAACTCATCGCGTCGGCCGGGAGCGATGGCACGATCGTCGTCCGCGACGCGCGAACGGGCGTGGTCGCGCGAACGTTGATTGCGCACGGCATCGTCCAGCCAAATTCAAGCGGTGCCGCGCCGCGAACCGTCGTCAGCGATCTGGCGTTCCTGCCCGGCGGGACGAAGCTCGCGTCCGTGGGCCTGGACGGCTACCTGCGAACCTGGGACATCACGACCGGCAAACAGATTCATTTCGTCGGCGTTCCCGATTCGCCGCTGTACGCGGTCGCCTGTATCGGCAAAACCATTGCCTATGCCGGCCGAGATGGCAAAGTTCGGGTCTGCAACGCGGACGGGCTCGACAAAACCGTGATCCTCGAAGGGCACTCCGGCCCGGTCATTTCGCTCGCGTTTTCCCGAACCGGCGACGTTCTCGCCTCGGCGAGTCACGATCGGACGGCCCGGCTCTGGGACATCGCGGCGCGCAAGCAACTCAAGTTGTTCGCGGGCCACGACCGGGCCCTGTCCGGCCTCGCGATCGCGCCCGATGGCAAGACACTGGCGACCGCGTCGTTCGACAAGACGATTCGCACATGGGACGTGGAGAAGGGCACGGAACAAATCGCCGCGCGACGACGATTGGCCCGGCCGGGGCCACTCGCATTTTCGCCGGACGGCAAGCGGCTCGCCCTCTCGGCCGACGACGAGGTCTTCGTTCGCGACCTCGAATCGGGCAAAGACGCGTTCGCCTTCGAGCCCGAAGGCGACCGCGTGACCGGGCTGGCGTTCGCACCGGACGGCCAGACGATCGCATCGACAACCGTTGATGGGACCGTGATGCTTTGGCACGTCGGGCCGGGGAAGTTCGCGCCGGCTGGGCCGGTCGAATCCGTGCTCGCCATCTGGTGGGCGGACCTCGCTGGCGACGATATGGCCCGCGTGCATCGAGCGATCTGGGGCTTCGCCAGCCATCCGGTCGAAGCGGCCGCGTTCCTGAAAACGCGAACGGTTCCCGCGTCGGGGCCCGGCCGAGCGAAGATCGCGAAGTGGCTGGCGGAACTGGATCACGATCGTTACGTCGTGCGCGAGGCGGCCATGACGGAGTTGCAGAAGCTCGGCCCGATCATTCTGCCGACTCTGCAAAAACATCGCGACGCCAAGCTCTCGCCCGAGGCCCGCGAACGGCTGGACAAGCTGATCGCCAAGCTCGCGAGCGAACCGCTCTCCCCGGACGAACTGCGGGCTTCGTCCGTCGTCGAAGTGCTGGAACTCATCGCGAATCGGACTGAACTCGAGCGCCTGAAAACCGGCGACCCGGACTCGACGCTCACCCTTCGGGCCAACGCGGCCCTCGAGCGACTGGCACGGCGGAAGTAATACCGCGCTCTCCGTCCGCCGCCGAGCGGTGTTCACGCCAGCGCCCGCAGCAATCCTTCCGCCTTGTGGAACGTCTCTTCGTATTCGCGGGCCGGCTCCGAGTCGGCGACGATCGCGCCGCCAACCGGGAATTGAAGCCAGCCCCGACTGGCGGTGAAGGTTCGGATCAAAATACTCGAATCCATTGTTCCGTCGAAGCCGACGTAGGCGAGCGAACCGCAATAGGGGCCGCGCGCCGTTGGCTCTAGTTCGGCGATGATCTCCATCGCCCGCACTTTGGGCGCGCCCGTCACCGAGCCGCCCGGCAGGCACGCCCGCAACAAGTCGAGTGGCGTGCGACCGGGGGCGAGCCGGCCACGCACCTCGGAAACCAGGTGATGCACGAAGCGATACGTTTCGACCTCACAGACGCGTGGCACCCGGACCGAACCGTACTCGCAAACCCGGCCGAGATCGTTGCGCAACAGATCGACGATCATCACGTTTTCAGCCCGATCTTTCGGGGACTCGGCGAGGTCGGCGGCCCGCGCAAAATCTTCCGCAGGCGTCGGGCCGCGCGGCCGAGTGCCCTTGATCGGCCGGGTCTCGACATCGCCGGCCGTTACTTTCAAGAACCGTTCCGGCGAAGCGCTCGCGATCGCGAACGACCCCAGGTCCAGGTAACCGCCGAAGGGTGCCGGGTTCCGATCGCGGAGTCGCGCGTACAGGGCCAGGGGGTGATCCGTTTGCCGGGCGAGCAGACGCTGCGACAGGTTCACCTGGAAGCAATCGCCGGCATTCACGTACTCGATCGCCCGGCGGACCGCGTTCAGGTAGCCGGCCCGATCGAACGTCGAAGTTACGCCCGGCGCGTCGGTCACGGGGAATTGCGGAGCGAGAGGGACGATGGGGTCGATCGGCTGCGGAAGCGGAGCGGGGATTTCACGTTGCAGGAGCTTGCGAACGTCCGTCATGCGACTGGCGGCTTGCTTCCGCCGGGTCGTTGGCTCGGCTGGCTTGCACGATCGCGCGGCCAGAGGGCCGCGCCCAGCCGATCGTCGA
>JANLUE010000490.1:0-1547 GCA_031363325.1 Gemmataceae bacterium | reverse complement strand
GGTAGCCGAGTTGCACGCCCCCGACGATATCGGTCTCCATCGTATCGCCGATCATCACCGTCTGATCGGAGCGCAGGCCAAGTTCCTTGCGGGCCATGCGCATCATCAAGGGGCTTGGCTTGCCGACGCTGAACGCCTTCACGCCGGCGGCCATTTCCAACAGCGCGACGATCGCGCCGCAGCCCGGTCGCAGGCCCGTCGGGGTCGGGCAGTTCGGGTCGAGGTTCGTCGCGATGAGTTTGGCGCCGCCGCGAATCATGCCGAGCGCCGCTTCGGTCATCTCGAACGTGAGCGTGCGGCCCTCGCCGACGACCACATAGTCCGGGTCGCGATCGACGATCGAGTAGCCGTTGTTGTGCAGGGCCGTGAGCAAACCCCCCTCGCCGATCACGTACGCCGTCCCGTGGGCCTTTTGCCGGGCGAGATAGCGGGCGGTGGCCATCGCGCACGTGAACACGTGCCGTTCGTCGGCGGGGATGCCGAGCCGTTGGAGTTTGGTCGCCACATCGCGACGGGTGCGTTGACTGTTGTTGGTCAGGAACAGAAACGGTATTTCGTCGTCGATCAGTTCGCGGACGAAATCGTCCGCGCCCGGAACGAGTTGATGGCCGTGGTAGATCACGCCGTCCATGTCGATCAGGTAGCCGAGCATTGCGAGCCGTCCTCCGGTCGGAAATCAGACCGAGGGGTCATCGCAATCGCCGTGCCAGGGACGAGTTCGTTGAATTGGCCGAGGATTTCAGGCGTATTCGCCCGACCGACCATCATATGTGGTTTCGTTGAAAGGTGTGGACGGCCCACCGGCGGGCACGAAATGATTGCGGATGTGGCACGCCGATCAGGCCAGGGCGAGCATCTTGCGGCCCGTCTTCCATCGCCGGGCCGACTCGCGGACCACTTCGTGGTACAACGTGTCGCGCTCGACGGGCACGCGCCCGGCCTCGACGATCAGCCGACGCAAATCTTCAACCGTCATCTCCTGGGGCGAATCGCTGCCGGCCGCGTGGTAAATCTTTTCGTGGACCACGGTGCCGTCGATGTCGTCGGCCCCGTAACTCTGCGCGATTTGCGCCGTCTGAATCCCAAGCATCACCCAGTAGGCCTTCATGTGCGCGAAGTTGTCGAGCATCAAGCGGCTGACGGCCATCACCTTCAAGTCCATGAGGCCGGACGGCTTCTGAATGTGGCTGAGCCGCGTGTTCTCCGGGTGGAACGCAAGCGGAATGAACGTCTGGAAGCCGCCCGTCTCGTCTTGCAATTCGCGGAGCCGAATCAAGTGGTCGATTCGATGCTCGGCCTGTTCGATGTGGCCATACAGCATCGTCGCGTTCGAGCGGAGCCCGAGTTCGTGCGCTTCGCGATGCACGCGAATCCACTCGGCCGAGTCGGCCTTGTGTTCGCAGATTTGCCGGCGGATGTCGGGGTGAAAGATCTCGGCCCCACCACCGGGCAAGCTTCCGAGGCCGGCGTCCTTCATCTCGGCGATCAAGTCGCGGGTCGACCGCCCGG
The DNA here is from genome assembly GCA_031363325.1 of Gemmataceae bacterium. Taxonomy (GTDB): domain Bacteria; phylum Planctomycetota; class Planctomycetia; order Gemmatales; family Gemmataceae; genus SIAJ01. Next base: position 38 of record JANLUE010000490.1, on the reverse strand, counting down.
TCATCCGCGAGAACCAGTCCCATTCGACGGCCGTCCAG
>JANLUE010000488.1:0-2974 GCA_031363325.1 Gemmataceae bacterium | reverse complement strand
AACCTCGGAATCCGAATGCTCGGCGGTGATAGCGGCCCAAGACCATGATTGAGTCGCTGTTTCCGCCCATATCGACGAGCAGTTTCAAGCGACGTTCGTACCCAGGAGCTACTCGGCTCGGCCGTCAACTTGCTCTGCGGCCGGCGGCGAGAGCGCGAACATCGTCGGTGGTCGTCGGTTGGCCGCCAATTCCCCAGTCGCCGCTCTGGACTTCCTCGACGACGACCCAGGTGACGGGCCGCATGTTTTCGCCTTCGATGGCCACCATCGCGTCCGTGACTTTGTGGATCATCTCGCGCTTCTGCGCGGCCGTGAAGACGCCTTCGATCAGCTTGATTTGGACCAGCGGCATTGCGGAGCTCCGTTCGAGATTACGTGGCGTGGCGTTGGCCCACGCCGCAAAGTGGTAATCCGCGAACGGCCGTCGGTCGGCCAAAATTGTCGGCTAACCCAGCACCTCGCGAATGAAGCGGACGCCGTGGGCGATGTCCGCGTAGCGTTGCGGCTGGTCGCCGACTTCGCGCTCGATGAACAAGGGGCCACGATAGCCCAGTCGCTTCAGCGCGAGTAGGAACGCCCGCGTGTCTGTTTGGCCCTGGCCCAGGGGGACTTCGCTGCCCCAGTCGCCTTGGACCGTCGGGCGATTGGCGTCTTTGACGTGGACCGTGCGAATGTCCGGGGCCAGAAGCTCGACGGCCTTGAGGGGTTCATCCTTGTCGTAGAGGAGCATGTTGGCCGGGTCGAAGTTGACCTTCAGGTTCGGCGACTTGAGGTCGTCAAGCGTGCGCCGTAACAGGGCGGCCGATTCCTGGCCCGTTTCGAAGGCGACTGTGATCCCCTTCTCGGCCGCGAGTTGGCCAACCTCACCGAGCGTATCGAGGAACGGTTTGCGGGCCGGGTCGCCGACTTCGGGCAGGAAGCCGGCGTGGAGCATCAGGTCGGTCAGACCTAAAGCTTTGGTGCGCTGAAGCGCCCATTTGAATCGTTCGAGCCGTTCGGGTCGGGTGGCCGGGTCGCCGAACCCGCCGGTCCGTTCGATGTGCTTCGGCGTGGTGTAGTCCTCACCGGGGAAGCCGAGCATGGCCCCGCCCATCTTGAACCCAGCCGCCAGGGCCGCTTCGGGCATCGAGTCGCCTTCGTCCCAGGCCGCATGGTGCGGGTCGCCGCAGGCGATCTGCACGAGGTCGATGCCGAGGCGATCCATGAACCCCTTGAGTTCGGGGATCGACTTGACTTGGAGCGACCAGCTACAAACGCCAATCGAGAGCGGAGCCATGGCGCGCCTCCGGGTGTTCCAGTTGGATGTATGGACCAAGGGATGAGTCTATCAGCTTGAACGCCGGGAGGGCGTCAGTTCCCATCGACCACGAATCGAAACTGAATCTCCGCCGCCCGGTCCAGTTCGCCGAGGTCGATCCACTCGTCTTTCGTGTGCGCTTGGGCGATGTCGCCGGGGCCGAACACGACGGCCGGCACGCCGGCATCGGCGATCGTCGATGCGTCGGTCCCGAACGGGACGGCGAGCACCGTGTGCGAACCTTCGACCGCGTCGATCGCCCGACCCAATCGCGCGCGAACGACGTCGGCCCGATCCGACGACAGGGCCGGGCAGGCGAGCCACATCGCGTCGCAAATCACCGGGACGGGCGACGTCTCGGCGAGGTAATCGCGGAAGTCGCGCCAGGCGGCGTCGGGCGATTCGCCGGGCAAGAGGCGTCGATCCAGTTCGATCGCGCATCCGTCCGGCACGGTGTTCACGCTCACGCCGCCTTCGATTCGGCCGACGCTCAGGGTCGGCGGACCGAGCCGGGGATGGCCGGGCGAACGCATCAGCCGATTCGCATATTCTTCGATGAGCGGCAGTACGTGGCCCATGCGATAGACGGCGTTCACCCCCTGGTCGGGCCGCGAACTATGACAGGCCCGACCCTCGGTCCGCACCTTCCAACGAACGACGCCTTTGTGCAGATCGACGATCTGAAGTCGCGTTGGTTCTGCGACGATCGCCATATCGGCCTTGAGTCCGTCGGCCGCGAGCTTCTGGACGCCGAGAAACGTGTGCTCTTCGTCCACGGTGCAAGCGAGAAGCAAGTTGGCGGCCCCGGTCGGCTTCTCGCGAACAGCTCGCGCGAACGCGGTGAGCATCGCGGCCATGCCACCCTTCACGTCGCAGGCTCCGCGACCATAGAGCTTACCGTCGCGAATCTCACCCGCGAACGGGTCGATCGTCATGCCATCGACGGGAACGGTGTCCTGATGGACTTCGAACAGGAGCGTCGTCGCCGAGCCGGCATCGAAGCGGGCGACGATATTCTGCCGGCCGGGCGCGACGGTCGTTCGCGCATAGGGCACGTCGAGCCGGCGGAAGAAGCGTTCGAGATAGTCCGTGACGCGGCCTTCGAGAAATTGATGCCCCGAGACGGCTCGGCCCATCGGGTTGACGGACGGCAAGCGGACGAGGTCTTGCAGGAGGCTATGCGTCTCGGACATGGGAAAGCCTGAAGGACGTCGGGGTAGGTGTTCTACGCGTCTTTCAGGTGCTCGTGTACGAACTGAACGGCCATCGACCCCTCGCCGACGGCCGACGCGACGCGCTTGACCGACCCCGAACGCACGTCGCCCGCGGCGAAAACGCCCGGCACACTCGTCTCGAGAAAGAACGGCGTTCGCTTGCTCTTCCAGTGGGGCGATTGGCCGATCGCCTGCCCGGTGCGGACGAATTGCTTGGCGTCGCGTTCGATCTCGTTGGGGAGCCAGTCCGTGCGCGGCACGGCCCCGATGAAACTGAACACGGCGGGACAGTCGAGCGACTTCATTGCGCCCGTCTTCTTGTTGGCGATCTCGACCCGTGCGAGCGCGCCCGCGCCCTCGCCATCGAGACGGTTGACTTCGGAATCGCAGGCGATTTCGATGTTGGGTGTTTGCTGGACGCGAGTCGCGAGATAGCTCGACATGCTCTTGTGGAGATCGTCGC